>NZ_LXJQ01000003.1:0-181862 GCF_001728925.1 Pseudomonas sp. 1D4 | reverse complement strand
ACGCCGGACGAAACTCCACAGCCTGGCGAAAGACATGAGCGCACACAACGCAGCGTCCGACCGTAGCCCGGACTTCAGTCCGGGAATGCTCGGCGCCGCGCCCAGGCTGCTCAGTGGGTGCTGAGCCCCGCGGCCGTCATCAGCATGCGCAGCAGGTAGGCCACCACGCCGAGGGCCAGGACGCTGAGGGCCCAGATGCCCACCAGCCAGCCCAGGCGTTGCCACAGGGGCTTCTTCGGGGTGTCGTCGAGGTTCATGGTCGCTCTCCTGCCTATCAGTGGTAGCCCTGGTCCGGGGTGACCTTGCCGCGGAACACGTAGTAGCTCCACGCCGTGTACACGAGGATGAACGGGATGATGAACAGCGCCCCCACCAGCGCGAAGCCCTGGCTCTGCGGCGGCGCCGCGGCATCCCACACGCTCACCGCCGGCGGGATCACGTTCGGCCACAGGCTGATGCCCAGGCCGCTGTAGCCGAGGAAGATCAGCACCAGCGTGAGCACGAACGGCAGGTGGTTGGCGTTGTTCGCCACCGCCCGCAGCAGCGCCCAGGTGCAGATCAGCACCAGGATCGGCACCGGCAGGAACCAGAACAGGTTGGGCAGGCTGAACCAGCGCTGAGCGATGGCCTCGTGGGCCAGCGGCGTCCATACGCTGACGATGCCGGTGATGCCCAGCAGCACCAGCACCAGCGGCCGCGCCAGGTCATGCATCTGCTGCTGCAGGCGCCCTTCGGTCTTCATGATCAGCCAGGTGCAGCCGAGCAGCGCATAGGCGGCGATCAGCCCCAGGCCGCAGAACAGCGGGAAGGGCGCCAGCCAGTCCAGGGAGCCGCCGGCATAGGCGCGGTTCACCACCGGCAGGCCCTCGATGTAGGCGCCCAGGGCCACGCCCTGGAAGAAGGTGGCGGCAATGGAGCCGCCGATGAAGGCCTTGTCCCACAGGTGGCGCTTGGCGGGCTTGGCCTTGAAGCGGAACTCGAAGGCCACGCCGCGGAACACCAGCCCGATGAGCATGAACATCAGCGGCAAGTACAGCGCCGAGAGCACCACCGAGTAGGCCAGCGGGAAGGCCGCGAACAGCCCCGCCCCGCCCAGCACCAGCCAGGTCTCGTTGCCGTCCCACACCGGCGCCACGGTGTTCATCATCACGTCGCGCTCGGTGTCGTCCTTGACGAAGGGGAAGAGGATGCCGATGCCGAGGTCGAAGCCGTCCATCACCACGTACATCATCACGCCGAAGATGATGATCACGGCCCAGATCAGAGAAAGGTCGATACCCATGTTCAATTCCTCGTACCCAGCGCATCGCCGCTGGTGTCATCGTCCGCCGATTCGTCGGCCGCCGAGAGGGGCCGCGCCGGGGTGCGTTGCTGACCGGGGCCGCCAGTGCCCTGCTCCTTGCCCTCGTCGGTGACCGGCCCCTTGCGCACCAGGCGCATCAGGTAGGCGAAGCCGGCGCCGAAGACGGCGAAGTAGACCACCACGAACATCACCAGGGTCAGGCTCAACTGCGCCACGCTGTGCTGGGACACCGCCTCGCTGGTGCGCATCAGTCCGTAGACCACCCAGGGCTGGCGACCCATCTCGGTGGTGAACCAGCCGGCGAGGATGGCGATCAGCCCGGAGGGGCCCATCCACAGGCAGAAGTAGAGGAACGGGCGGGAGCTGAACAGCCCGCCGCGCCAGCGCAGCCACAGGCTCCAGACACCGGCGAGGATCATCGCCAGGCCCAGGGCCACCATGATGCGGAAAGACCAGAACACCACAGTGGAGTTCGGTCGGTCTTCCTTGGGGAACTCCTTCAGCGCCGGCACCTGCTTGTCCAGGCTGTGGGTGAGGATCAGGCTGCCGAGGTAGGGGATCTCCACCTTGAAGCGGGTTTCCTCGCGTTCCATGTCCGGCCAGCCGAAGAGGATCAGCGGGGTCGCCTCACCGTGGCTGTTGTCCCAGTGCCCTTCCATCGCGGCGATCTTCGCCGGCTGGTGCTTGAGGGTGTTGAGGCCGTGCAGGTCGCCGATGAAGGCCTGCACAGGCGCGACGATCAGCGCCATCCACATGGCCATCGAGAGCATCTTGCGGATTGCCGGGTTGTCCCGGCCACGCAGCAGGTGCCAGGCCGCCGAGGCGCCGACGAAGAACGCCGTGGCGAGGAAGGCGGCGGTGGCCATGTGCATCAGGCGGTAAGGGAAGGACGGGTTGAACACCACGGCGAACCAGTCGGTGGGGATCACCCGGCCGTCGACGATCTCGAAGCCCTGGGGCGTCTGCATCCAACTGTTTGAGGCGAGGATCCAGAAGGTGGAGATCAGCGTGCCAATGGCCACCATCACCGTGGAGAAGAAGTGCAGGCCCGGGCCGACGCGGTTCCAGCCGAACAGCATCACACCGAGGAAGCCGGCCTCCAGGAAGAACGCGGTCAGCACCTCGTAGGCCAGCAGCGGCCCGGTCACCGAACCGGCGAAGTCGGAGAACGCGCTCCAGTTGGTGCCGAACTGATAGGCCATCACCAGGCCGGACACCACGCCCATGCCGAAGTTGACGGCGAATATCTTCGACCAGAAGTGATACAGGTCGCGGTAGACCTCCTGCCGTGTCTTCAGCCACAGGCCTTCCAGCACGGCGAGGTAACTCGCCAGGCCAATGGTGATGGCCGGGAAGATGATGTGGAAGGACACGGTGAAGGCGAACTGCATTCGGGCGAGATCGAGAGCCTCCAAACCGAACATGACGATTCCTCTAATCAGGTTGAAACAGGCACGGGCCAGCGGGTTCCATCGCACTTGGAACCGCGCCAGGTCGTAATTGTTCTTATGGAATCGCAGGCGGGCGGGAAGCGGACCGGTCGGCCCAATACCATTTCCGCCCACGACTTATTGATGCGGATCAATGCGCTTGAAGATTAACCAAGCCTAGCGCAGGGGTTGCTGTGGTTCGTTGCCGCGCGACAGGCTGCCGCGCGACCGAACGCCGCAGCACCCACGGTGCGGCGCCGTCCTTGAGCGGCTGCATGACTAGTCGGAGCAGAGGGCGTCGGGGTGGTCCACGTCGCGCAGCACGCCGGGGTCGTCCAGCGCCAGCGCCACGCAGGCATCCGGGTGGGCCTGCAACACCGGGCGGGCACCCTGGTCGCCGTGAAGGCCCTGCAGCTCCGCCCAGAAGTCCCGCCCGAACAGCACCGGGTGGCCCCGTTCGCCCTGGTAGCGGGGAAACACGATGCGTCCCGGTGCGGCCTGGGCCTGCAGTGCCCGCAGGCTGGCCTCGGTGATCCAGGGCATGTCCCCCAGCAGCACTGCCAGCGCTTCGGCGGGGTGACCGGCCAGGGCGCGAGCGCCGGCCGCCAGGCTGTGGCCCATGCCCTGGTTCGCGTCCTGGCAACGGATGATCCGCGCCCCGTCGGGCACGCCCAGGCGGGCCGGTTCGTCCTCGGGCCGCAGCACCAGGTGCACCTCGTCGAACACTGCCTCTGCCCGCGCCAGGCTGGCGGCCAGCAGGGTGCGGTCGTCGCCCAGCACAGCCTGGCGCTTGTCGCTGCCGAAGCGGGTGCCGAAACCGGCAGCGAGGATCAGGGCGACGACCTTGGGCATAAGCACTCCAGGGGTTCGAACGAAGGGGGCAAATTTGAATGTGCAGGCGCGAAACGTAGCCCGGGCTTCAGCCCGGGAACAAGGCCGGTCACCCCGGCAAGGACGGCAGGGTACGAGCGTGGGAGCGAATTCATTCGCGATGGCAGCCGCCAGGCTGCCCGGGCCGCTGCCGAGTTGCACAGCCCCGGGCTGAAGCCCGGGCTACGGGAGCCAGGCCCTCACACCCGCTCGCGGGCAACCCCGCTGCGCACGCGGACGATGTCCGCCATCACCGCCAGGGCGATTTCCGCCGGGGTCTTGCTGCCGAGGTTGAGGCCGATGGGGGCGATGATCCGGGCGATCTCCGCCTCCGACAGCCCGCCCACCCGGCGCAGGCGCTCCAGGCGCTTGGCGCTGGTGGCCATGGAGCCCATCACGCCGATGTAGAAGGCCTCGGTGCGCACCGCCTCGATCATCGCCAGGTCGTCGATCTTCGGGTCGTGGGTCAGCGCCACCACCGCCGTGTCGGCGTGGCAGCCGCCCAGGCGGATGTATTCCGAGGGCAGCTCGCGGCGGATCTCCACACCCGGCAGTTCGACGCCCTGCAGCGCCTCCTCGCGGGGGTCGCAGAGCACCACCTCGAAGCCCAGGCTCAGGCCGAACTCGGCGCACACCTGGGCCACGCTGGAGTAACCCGCCAGCAGCAGGCGCTGGGCCGCGCCGACCCGCAATTGCACCCGCTCGGCCTCGCGCAGCACACGGGGGCCCTGGTCGCGGTCCGGCAGCAGGCGGCGCGCACCGTCGCTCAAGGCCACCTCGCGGATCAGCCGACGCTGGCCGGCCAGGGCGCCTTCCAGCTCGCGCAGGTGCGCCTGGGCCTCGCAGTCCGCCGGCAGACGCTCCACCAGCACGTCGAGGATGCCGCCGCAAGGCAGGCGGATGGACGCATGGGTGTCGCTGCCGTCGCCGTAGCGCACCACCTGCACCGGCCGCTGGAAGACGCCGGCGGCCAGGCGTTCGAGGAAGTCATCCTCCACGCAGCCGCCGGACAGCGAGCCGATCCAGTGGCCGTCGGCGGTGGCCGCCAGCAGCGAACCCGGCGCGCGGGGCGCCGAGCCATAGGTGGCGAGCACGGTGCACAGCCACACCGTGCGCCCGGAAACCGACCATTCCAGGGCCTTGCGCACGACCAGCAGATCGAGGTGTTGCATCGACGGGGACCTATCAGTGGGTGGGCACGTCCGCGCGCAGGGCTTTCACCTGCTCCAGGGTCAGCTCGTCATCGAGCCCGCCCCAGGTCTGGCGCAGGTAGTTGAGCAGGTCGCGCAGGCGCGGGTCGTCGAGTTTATCGCTGAAACCGGGCATCGGCTGCATCCGCTCGAAGCCGGTGAACTGCTGCTCGCGGATGCCGTCGTCGATCACCCGCAGCAGGTTGCGCGAGTCGGCCTGGCGCAGGGTGGTGTTGCCGGCCATGGCCACCGCCACGTGGGGGATGCCCTGCCCTTCGGCGCCGTGGCAACCGGCGCAGACGTTCAGGTAGTCCTGCCGGCCGGCCTGGGCGCTGGGGCTCAGCTCGGCCAGCGGGCGGGTGGCGATCACCGCCGGGGCCGGTGGCTGGTCGCCCATGAGGAACACCGCCATGGCCTTGTGATCCACCTCCGGCAGGTACTGCAGGCTGTGGTGCAACACCGGGTACATCTCGTTGAACACCGTGCCCTGGGCGCTGACGCCGTGGCGCAGGAAGGTGGCCAGGTCCTCGGTGCTCCAGCCACGCGCAGCCATGTCATCGGCCTTCAGGCTCGGCGCCAGGTAGCCGAGGATCACCCCGCCCTCCAGGCGCTGTTCCTGCTGCAGGGCGCCCAGGGCGTTGCGCGGGGTGTGGCACTCGCCGCAGTGGCCGAGCACGTCCACCAGGTACTGACCGCGCTTCCACTGCTCGCTCTTGCCGTCCGCCGGCTCCAACTGCACGCGGTTCTTGTAGAGCATGTTCCAGAAGGACAGGCCGAAACGCAGGTTGAAGGGGAAGGCCAGCTCGGTCTTCGGGCTCGGCCGGGCGATCGGCTCCAGGCTCATCAGGTAGGCGTAGAGGGCGTCGGAGTCCTCGCGGCTGATGAGGTGGTAGGAGGTGTAGGGCATCGCCGGGTAGAGCTTGGTGCCGTCGGGCTTCTCGCCCTCGGTCAGGGCGCGGAAGAAGTCGTCGGCGCTGTAGCGGCCGATGCCGTGTTCCTTGTCCGGGGTGATGTTGGTGCCGTAGATGGTGCCGAACGGCGAGGCCAGCGGCAGCCCGCCGGCGTAGGGCGCGCCGCCCTCGATGCTGTGGCAGGCCACGCAGTCGGCGGCCCGGGCGACGTAGCGCCCGTGCTCGATCTGCGCCGCGTCCCGGGGGGCGTCGGCGGCGCTGGCCAGCAGCGGCAGGGTCAGGCCCGCCGCGATCATCAGTGCTTTCATGCTCAGCCTTCCTTCACCAGTCCGAGGTCTTCCAGCACTTCTGCGGCGGCTTCGTAGTAGCGCACGTAGCCGGTGCAGCGGCAGATGTGGCTGCCCAGGGCCTCTTCGATGGCGTCTTCCACCTGGCTGCGGGGGATGGGCTGGCGCTGGGCCTTCTCCACCAGCACGGTGGCGGCGTTGACGTAGCCGGGGGTGCAGTAGCTGCACTGGAAGGCGAAGCGGTCGACGAACTTCTGCTGCACCGGGTTCAGCTCGCTCACGGCGCCCTGGGCGTCGCGGCGGGCGTGGCCCTCGATGGTGCGCACGCGCTTGCCGGCGAAGTAGTGGGCGCCGGTGATGCAGGTGCGCACTTCCTCGCTGGTGCCGTCCGGGTTGTCGAGGATCACCACGCAGGCGTGGCAGATGCCCTGACCACAGCCCAGCCGCGAGCCGGTGAGGTTCAGGTGTTCGTGGAGGTAGTCGATCATCGGCAGGTCGTCCGCCACGTCATGGGGACCGACGGCCTGGCCGTTGACGGTCATGCTCAGCGCGCGATCAGCCATGGAGGGCCTCCTTGATGCGGGCGGGGTTCAGGGGAAGGTCACGCAGGCGCTTGCCGGTGGCATGGGCGACGGCGTTCACGATGGCGCCGACCACCGGGATCATCACCACCTCGGCGATGCCCTTGGCCGGGTCGCTCGGCGACAGTGGCGGGAGGATCTCGGCGCTCTGGCTCCACACGGCGCAATCCTTGGCGCGCGGCAACACGTAGCGGTTGAAGTTCCAGGTGCCCTCGCCGGGGCCGCCCTCGTAGCGGGGCATCTCCTCCAGCAGGGCGTGGCCGATGCCCATGGCGATGCCGCCTTCGAGCTGGCCACGGACCAGCTCGGGCACGATCACCCGGCCACACTCCAGCCAGGAGTGGTGGCTGAGCACGCGGACCTCGCCGCTGCCCTTGTTCACCTTGACCTCCACCAGGGTGGCCACAGGGCTGTAGTAGGTGACCATGGCGTTGTTCAGCTGGGTCGGCGGGTATTCCACGCGGGTGCGGTCCAGCAGGTGGTAGCCGTCGCGGTTCATGCGTGCGCGGGTGGCCGCCGGGGCGCCGTCGCCGTACTTCACCGCCACGGCGTCCAGGGGCAGGGTGTCGCGGTTGCCGTTGATCTCGAACTCCGCCTCGGCCCAGGCCCAGCGGTTGAAGCCGTGGACGCTGACGCCGGTGACCAGGCCCAGTTCGTGGGCCTTGTGCGCCAGCAGCTCGAAGGGGATCGGCGGCAGGCCGTTGGCAGTCAGCTTGCCTTCTACCCAGTGAGCGTCCTCGCGGCGCACCACGTAGGGGTTGGCCAGGCCGCCGTACTCGCCACGGCCCCAGATGGCCAGGGCAGCCGGCCACAGGCCGTGGTTGAACAGCACGCGCGCGGCTTCGCGGGTGGCATGGCCGGAGTAGTAGGCGGAGTTGGTGGCCGAGGACGGCGAGGCCAGCTTGCCGACCCAGCGCGGGTTTTTCAGGGCGGCGTCCTGTTCGGCCTGGCTGATCAGGTAGGGGTTGCCGCTGGTGGTGAGGCCCAGCTCCGGCCACTCGGTGACGCCGGTGCGGATCTCGTCAGCCGGGTGGCCGAGGTAGTCGGCCACCAGCAGGGCCTGGGAGGTGGCGGTGCCGGTGCCCATGTCGATGGCGATCTGGCGCAGGAACACCCGCCCTTCGGCATTGAACTCCAGGCTGGCCATGGGCGCTTCCGCCCCGGTGCCGAAGTCCTTCTGGCAGATGGCGAAGCCGATGCCGTAGAGGTTGTCCGGGTCCTTGGCTTCTTCCTCGCGCTTGCGCGCGTCACGCTGCTTCCACAGCTCGTGCTGGGCGGCCTTGTCGAGGATCTCGTCGAGGCGCATGGCCCCGGCGGGAATCGCACCCTGGGTGTTCTTCATGCCGGACTTGAAGACGTTGCGACGGCGCAGCTCGATGGCGTCCACGCCCAGGCGCTCGGCCACCTCGTCCACCATCATCTCGGTGGCGGCCATGGTCTGCAGGGTGCCGTAGCCACGCACCGAGCCGGCCTCCACGCCACGGGAGTGGTAGGCGGTGGCGGCCAGGTCGCTCTGCGGCATGTAGTAGATGGACTGCGCCGCCGTGGCGCCGACCGCGGCCACCGAGGGGCTGTAGTTGATGCGGCCGCCGCCGTCGACGTCCATGTGGGCGCGGAAGATCTGGAACGACAGGTCGTCCTTCTTCACCGCCAGTTGGTAGTGCATGTCGAAGGGGTGGCGCTTGATCCCGCTCTGGAACTGCTCGTAGCGGTCGTTGGCCAGGCGTACCGGTACGCCTTCACCGTAGATCGCGGCCAGCGCGGCGTAGAACACGAAGATGTTGTTGTCCTTGGTGCCGTAGCCGACGGTGTAGCCGGGGTGCATGTTCAGCTTGCGCACCTTGAAGCGCGACGGCGCCAGCATGTGGGCGGTCTGCTCGGCGGCCTCGAACGGGCACTGGGTGGCGACCACGAAGTGCAGGGTGCCGGTAGCCGCGTCGTACCAGCCGTTGCCGTTGTCGGCCTCCAGGGCCGCCGGCTCGATGGACTGGGTGGTGTAGCGTTCGTCGAAGACCAGCCAGCCTTCCGGCGGCGCGCCCAGGGTCTGTTCCATCTGCTGGGCGTGGAACAGGCCCTGCTGGGTCAGGTCGCCGTTGATGTCCGCCTGCTGGCTCCAGGTCGGTTTGCGCTGGCGGATGATGGGGAACAGCATGCTGTCCTTCAGGCTGGAGAAGCGGTCCGCCTCGTAGGGCGTGTCGCCGCCGACGCGGACGAAGCGGAAGCTGCCGTAGGGGTCGCGCTCGAACAGCGGGGCCTGGGCGCCGTAGCGCACCACCTTGTCGTTGTAGCGCAGCAGGTTCTTGGCCCGGCGGAAGCGCTCGAAGTCATTCCAGATCAGCAGGGCCACCGGGTGGCCGATGAACATCGGCACCTGGCCTTCCGGCAGCAGCGGGTCCGGGCTGTGGCCTTCGGGGAAGGCGATACCGTCACGGGCGAGGTCGGCGGCGGTCACCACGCGGTCCGGCTGCAGGCCGGCGTCGAGCATGGACAGGTCGAGCCCGGCGTAGAGGTGGTCGGCGCGGGTGGCCTTGATCAGCATCGCGTGGCCCTGCTGGCGCGGCCAACCGGGCATGTCCTGGGCGCGGATGTCGCGGGCGAACACTTTCGCCCCGCAGGCCTTGGATACGCCGTCGATGCGGGCGCGGGCCTGGCCGTTGGGGGTGAACCAGGGTTGCGGCGAGGCGGTGACACGGTCTTCGAACAAGGCAGCGAAGGCCGGGCTGCCCAGCGGGGCGAGCGTGACGCCGATACCGGCGATGACGCTGCCCTGCAGGAAGGCGCGGCGGGAAAAATCACGGTTGGACATGCCCATTCCTCGGGGTCTCGGTCAGGCCGGCCCCTTTTCTTTGTGCGTGAAAATCCGTCAGCCCCGTTACGCGGGGCCGAACCAGGGAAAGGTCGAGGGTATTGACTCGGGGGTCAGATTCTATCCATCTGGCGAGCCGGCACAAGGAAAAATTGTCCACGCGGTCAGAAAGATTTCGCCCTCGCAAGAGTCATCGCGTCGCACCCGGTTCGGCCGGCCCGCGTGTGCACCACCAGCGGCTTGCGGATGCTCACCATGGCCAGCGGCCGCAGTTGCGATGAGCGGGGTGAGCACCCCGCTGGTCACCGACTTGTGAATGTGGCTGCTCCCCACCCCGGCCCAGCGCGATCGGCTGCACCGAGGGCAGCGCCCCACGGGTCCGGAGATGACCGGCAGTCCGTCCGCCAAGGCCTGCTCCGGCACCGGGCGAGCTGATATGATGCGCGCCTTTTTTGCCGGGCAGACAGAAACGGCGCCCATCCGCAGGCGCTGTGCTTGACTGCTTGCAGTCCGGGCCAACACGACGCGCAGACGTCACGGGGAGCACACATGCTGGAGAGACTGTTCCAACTCAAGGCGCACGGCACCAACGTGCGCACCGAGGTCCTCGCGGGCCTGACCACCTTCCTGACGATGGCCTACATCCTCTTCGTCAACCCCGACATCCTCGGCGAGACCGGCATGGACAAGGGCGCGGTGTTCGTCGCCACCTGCCTGGCGGCGGCCATCGGCTCCACCGTCATGGGCCTGATCGCCAACTACCCCATCGCCCTCGCGCCGGGCATGGGCCTGAACGCCTTCTTCACCTACACCGTGGTGCTGCACATGGGTCACACCTGGCAGGTGGCCCTGGGCGCGGTGTTCATCTCGGCGTGCATGTTCTTCGTGCTGTCGATCTTCAAGATCCGTGAATGGATCATCAACAGCATCCCGCTGGAACTGCGCTCGGCCATCGCCGCCGGCATCGGCCTGTTCCTGGCGCTGATCGCCCTGCAGAAGGCCGGCATCGTCGCGTCCCACCCGGTGACCATGCTGACCCTGGGCGACCTGGCCAAACCCGAGCCGGTGCTGGCCGTTCTCGGCTTCTTCCTGATCGTCGCCCTGGAGGCGCGCAAGGTGACCGGCGCGGTGCTGATCGGCATCCTCGCCGTCACCCTCGCCGGCATCGCCCTGGGCGTGTCGAAGTTCGGCGGCATCGTCTCCATGCCGCCGTCCCTGGCCCCCACCTTCCTGCAACTGGACATCAAGGGCGCGCTGGAAATCGGCCTGGTCAGCGTGATCTTCGCCTTCCTCTTCGTCGATGTTTTCGACAACTCCGGCACCCTCATCGCCGTGGCCAAGAAGGCCGGCCTGATGCGCGCCGACGGCCACATGCCGAAGATGGGGCGCGCGCTGATTGCCGACTCCACCGCCGCCATGGGCGGCTCGCTGCTGGGCACCTCCACCACCACCAGCTACATCGAATCCGCAGCCGGCGTCAGCGCCGGCGGCCGCACCGGCCTGACCGCCATCGTGGTCGCCGTGCTGTTCCTGCTGGCGCTGTTCCTCTCCCCGCTGGCCAGCAGCGTGCCCGCCTTCGCCACCGCGCCGGCACTGTTCTTCGTCGCCGTGCTGATGGCCGCGGGCCTGGCCGAGATCGACTGGAACGACCTGACCACCGCCGCCCCGGTGCTGATCACCGCCCTGGCAATGCCCTTCACCTACTCCATCGCCGACGGCATCGCCTTCGGCTTCATCGCCTGGGCCGCTGTCAAGACCCTGGCCGGCCGCTTCAACGAGCTGAGCCCGGCGCTGGTGATCCTCGCGGTGCTGTTCGTGATCAAGATGGGGTTCTTCCACTGATGAGCCGCCCGCAGTTCGATCCCGCCGGCTACGCAGCCCAGCTCGCCGACAAGGCTGCGCGCCTGAAGGCCCTGCTGGCGCCCTTCGATGCGCCGGAACCGGCGGTGTTCGACTCGCCCCGCGAGCACTACCGCCTGCGCGCCGAGTTCCGCCTGTGGCGCGAGACCGGCAACGAGAACCGCCACTATGCGATGTTCGAGGCCGGCGACAAGTTCACCCCGGTGCTGATCGAGGACTTCCCCATCGCCAGCCGCCGCATCAACGAGCTGATGCCGCGTCTGAAGGCCGGCTGGCAGGCGAGCCAGGTGCTGTCGTTCAAGCTGTTCCAGGTGGAGTTCCTCACCACCCTGTCGGGCGACGCGCTGATCACCCTCTGCTACCACCGCCCCCTGGACGATGCCTGGAAGGCCGAAGCCGAAAAGCTCGCCGCCGAACTGGGCGTGAGCCTGGTGGGCCGCTCCAAGGGCAAGCGCATCGTCATCGGCCGTGACTACGTGGAAGAGGAACTGACCGTCGCCGGACGTGCCTTCCGCTACCGCCAGCCCGAAGGCGCCTTCACCCAGCCCAACGGCGAGGTGTGCCAGAAGATGCTGGCCTGGGCCTTCGAGGCCATGGGCGAGCGCCAGGACGACCTGCTGGAGCTGTACTGCGGCAACGGCAACTTCACCCTTCCCCTGGCCACCCGCGCCCGCCAGGTGCTGGCCACCGAGATCAGCAAGACCTCGGTCAACGCCGCCCTGGCCAACCTCGCCGACAACGGCGTGGACAACGTGACCCTGGTGCGCCTTTCCGCCGAGGAGCTGACCGAGGCCCTCAACGAAGTGCGGCCCTTCCGCCGCCTGGCCGGCATCGACCTCAAGGGCTACGACTTCGGCACCGTGTTCGTCGACCCGCCCCGCGCCGGCATGGACCCGGACACCTGCGAGCTGACCCGCCGCTTCGAACGCATCCTTTATATCTCCTGCAACCCGGAGACCCTGGCCGCCAACATCGCCCAGTTGCACGACACCCACCGCATCGAGCGCTGCGCCCTGTTCGACCAGTTCCCCTACACCCACCACATGGAATCCGGCGTGCTGCTGGTGCGCCGCTGAGACCAAGGCGCCAAGCGGTGGGCTGAAGCCCACCCCACGCATGCAGGTTGGCGCGGCACCCGTAGGGTGGACGTCACTTTTCACGTCCACCAGCGGCGTTACCGGCCACATCGACGGTGGACCGGTAAAGCGCGGTCCACCCTACACACGGCTGGGACGCCGTAGCCCGGACTTCAGTCCGGGAAAGCCGGTGCACATGCTCCCGGGCTGAAGCCCGGGCTACAGGGCTCGGCCACGAACGTTCCGCGCAACGGCCTGCTCTAGCCGTAGGGTGGGCTTCAGTCCACCAATGAAAGCTCCGCGTGGGCTGAAGCCCACCTACGGACAACCCCGCCCGGCTACACGGCGAAGCGTTGTTCCAGGCGGCTGTAGCCCATGCCGACGCCCTTGTGCACCTTGAGTTGCACGGGGATGCGTTCCTTGAGGGCTTCGACGTGGCTGATGACGCCGATCATCTTGCCGCTGGCGTTGAGGGCATCCAGGGCGTCGAGGGCGATTTCCAGGGTCTCGCCGTCGAGGGTGCCGAAGCCTTCGTCGAGGAACAGCGAGTCGATGCTGGTCTTGTGGCTGACCAGGTCGGAGAGCGCCAGGGCCAGTGCGAGGCTGACCAGGAAGCTCTCGCCGCCGGAGAGGGTGCGGCAATCCCGGGCGACGTCGCCCTGCCAGGTGTCCAGCACCTCCAGTTCCAGTTCGCCCTCGGCCTTGCGTGCCAGTTGGTAGCGCCCGTGCAGGCGTTGCAGTTGGCGGTTGGCCAGGTGCACCAGGTGATCCAGGGTCAGGCCCTGGGCGAAGCGCCGGTACTTGGCGCCGTCGGCGGCGCCGATGAGGCTGTTGAGGCGCTGCCAGAGGTCGTAGGCGGCGGTCTGCCGCTCGATCTCGGCGAACAGCGCCTGCTGCCCTTCGCGACGCTGGGCATCGGCGACCAGCAGCCCACGGACCTCGCCCTGGCGCTGGGCCAGGCCACGGCGCTCCGCCTGCACGGCCTGCAACTGTTCGTCGAGCTGGGCCAGGGTCTGCTCGGTTTGCGGCGCCACCAGCAGCGCATCCAGGGCCTCCCGGGCCGAGACTTCCAGGGCCCGGGCTTCGGTGGCGGCCTTGTCCAGGCGCGCCTGGAGGGCCAGCAACCGGTTGCGGGTGTCTTCGTCCAGCAGGGCCGCCCGGTACTGCGCCTCGTCGGCGAAGGGGCTGTGGGCCAGGGCCTGTTCCCAGGCGCTGCGCTGGGCGTCGAGGGAAACACGGGCGGCCTCGCCTTGCTCGACCAGGGTGTGTTCGCGCCCGACCAGGGCCTGGCTGCGTTCCTGGGCCAGCGCCAGCCGCTGCTCGGCCTGCTCCAGGGCGGCGACAGGGTTGTCCACAGGGGCCAGGGGCTCGCCATCGGCCTGGCCGAGTTCGCGCCAGCGCTGCTGCCAGCGGCTGGCGACGCTTTCGGCCGCCTGCAGCTCCACTCCCAGCGCCTGCTCATCCCGCTCCAGGCGTTGTTGCAGGGCCTGGGCCTCGCGCCAGATCCGGGCTTCGGCCTCGCGCTCGCTCAACCAGCCTTCGCCATCCTCGGGCAGGGCGTAGCCAAGTGCTTCCAGGGCCGCACGCAGCTCCGCTTCCTGGCGAACCTGCTGCGCCTGGAGCTGGCCCAGGTGCTCGGTGTTCTCCGCTTCGCGGCGGCGCAGGGCGTCCTGCTCCTGCACGGCCAGGGCGAGGTTCTGGGCGGCCACCTGTTGCTGCCGCTGCGCCTGCACATGCCGGGTACGGGCGTTTTCCAGGGCCTGCTTGAGGCTGTCCAGCTCACCCAGGCTGCGCTGCAGGGCGGCCAGGTCCGCCTGCTGCTGCGCCAGGGCCGCCTCCACCGCCTGGGCATCGGCCGGTGGCCGGTCCAGTGCCGTGGATAGCTGCTGCCACTGGGCCTGCAGCTGTTGCAATTCATCCTGCAGGCGCTGGGCATCCTGCTGACGCTGGCGCAGTTGCGCCTCCAGGGCGGCCAGTTCGTCGCGCAGCGCCTCGCCGCGCTCGCGCACCTGATCCTGCTCGGCGCGCTTGGCTTGCAGGGCACGCTGGGTCTCCGAGGTGTCCAGCGCGCCATAGGCCTCGACGGCCGGGTGTTCGCAGGAGCCGCACAGCGGGCAGGCCTCCCCCGGCTGCAGGGCAGCGCGGTGGGCCTCCAGCTTGAGGATGCGCTGCTCCTGTTCCAGCAGCTTTTCCTTGTCCTGGATCTGTTGCTTGAGGTCGGTGAACTGCAGGCGCAGGGCATCCCGCGCCGCCGCCTTTTCCGCCTGGGCGTGGCTGTCGGCGTCGATGCCGGCCTGTGCCTCGGCCAGTTGGCGCACCAGGCGCGTGCGAGTGTCCGCCAACTGCTGCAAGCGGGTGAGCTGGTGGCCCTGGTCGCTGAGGCGCTGCCAGCGCTCACGCAACGCGGCTTCGGACTCACCGGCCAGCACGGTGGCCAGGGCAGCCTGGCGTTGCGCGTCGTCGGTGCGGGTCTGCTCCAGGTGCTGGTCGCTGTCAGCCAGCGCGGCCTGGAGGCCGGCGATGCGCTGCGCCACGCGCTCCGCGTCCTGCTTGTCCTGCTGCTGGCGGGCCAGCGACTGGGCGATGGCCTGGGCCAGGTTGCGGCGCGCACCGAACTGCTCGCGCCAGGCGCCGAGGCGCTCGCCCAGCAGGCCGTGCTGCGGGTTGGCCGCCAGTTGCGCCTCCACCTGCCGCCTCTGCTCGGCCAGGGCCTCGCATCGGGCAGCCAAGGCTGTCGCCTGCTGCTGGCTGTAGCCGCGCGCCCTCCACAGGCCGTCGGCCACCTCGCGGGCGGCCTCGGCCTTCTGTTCACGCACCTGTGCCAGGGCCGCCACGGCTTCGGCAGCGGCCTGCTCGGCACGCTGCCAGTCACGGTGGGCACTGCGCAGGCGCTCGGCCGGCTCGCTGGCCGCCAGTTGCTGCAGCTCCGGCTCGGCCGCGTCCCGGGCCTGCCGGGCGGTCTCGCCCTGGGCCTGGGCGGCGTGCAGGCGGGCCTCGGCGTTGGCCACCGCCTCGCGCCATTGGCGCTGGCGTTGCAGGGCGTCCTGCTGCTGGCTGAGGGCAGCTTCGCGGGGGTCGAGGGCGGCGAGTTCGTCCTGCAGGCCCTGGCGCTGCGCGTCGTCGAGCAGTTCGACACCCTCGGCGCGGGCGCGGGTCTGCTCCAGGGCCGCCTTGGCTTCGCGGGTGGACTCGTACACCCGCTGGGAGATCAGCCCGTATACCTCGGTGCCGGTCAGCTCCTCCAGCAACTCGGCGCGCTGGTTGGCGTTGGCTTCGAGGAAGGCGGCGAACCCACCCTGGGCCAGCAGCATGGACTTGGTGAAGCGCTCGAAATCGAGCCCGGTGAGGCTTTCGGTCTGCTTGAGCTTGTCGTTGATCTTGTCGGTGAGGATCTCCCCATCGGCGATGCGCGCCAGCTCCACCTTGGGCGGCTGCAGCCCGCCGTCCACCTTGTCGCGGGCCCGGCGCTGGCTCCAGAAGGCGCGGTAGCCCACGCCCTTCACCTCGAACTCCACCTCGGCCAGGCAGTCGGCGGTGTGCCGCGTCATCAGTTCGTTGGCCGAGGCGGAGACGCTGCTCATGCGCGGCGTGCGGTGGTAGAGCGCCAGGCAGATGGCGTCCAGCAGGGTGGTCTTGCCGGCACCGGTGGGGCCGGTGATGGCGAACAGGCCGTTGCCGGCAAAGGGCTCGGCGGTGAAGTCGATCTTCCACTCGCCCTTGAGCGAGTTGAGGTTCTTCAGGCGCAGGCTGAGGATTTTCATGCGGGGGTCGTGCTCATCCGGGAAGCCGGCATTCTGTCATCCCCGTGCGCCCGTGCCGACCCGCATCCGCACCCGCGCAGCGGCCCTGCCCCATTGGCCTGCCAAAGCCGTACACTCGCCGACTTCCTGCCAGACCACCCACAGGCCACGCCATGGCGACACGTTTCGAGCTGGACACCCTGAAGATGCGCATCGCCCAGGCCGAGCTGCAGCCCCTGGACCTGCACCAGCGCATCCAGCGGGCGCTGCAGGGGCTGATCCTCGACGGCACCCTGGCCCCCGGCCTGCGCCTGCCGGCCACGCGCAGCCTGGCCACTGCCCTTGGGGTGGCCCGCGACACGGTGGAGAACGCCTATGTGCAGCTCCAGCGCGACGGCTACATCGCCCGCCAGCAGGGCTCGGGGAGCTTCGTCTCCGACAGCCTCGGCCAGCGCCTGCGCGGCGCCCCCGCCCAGCGCCGGGCGACCCGCCCTGCCGCCGCCACCGCCACCCCGACCAGCGGGCTGAGCCGTCGCGGCGAGGCCATCCTCGCCAGCGGCGGCATCCAGGACCACCGGCAGGTGCGTGCCTTCGCCACCGGCCTGCCGGAGACCCGCTCCTTTCCCCTCGCCACCTGGACGCGCCTGCAACGCCAGGCCCAGAAGGACCCGGCCGCCCTGCTGCACGGTGACCCGCAAGGCTGCGAGGCGCTGCGCACGGCCATCGCCACCTACCTGAACCTGGAGCGCGGCGCCCGCTGCAGCCCGGACCAGGTGCTGGTGCTGAGCAGCACCCGCCAGGGCCTGTTCCTCTGTGCCCAACTCCTGGTGGACGAGGGCCGCCCGATCCTGCTGGAAGACCCGGGCTACATCGGCGCCCGCCGCGCCTTCGAGGCCGCCGGGACACGGGTGTTGCCGGTCCCGGTGGACGCCAAGGGCCTGAGCACCGAGGCACTGCGGGCCGACCGCAGCGGCGCCAGTTGCGTGTACGTGACGCCGTCGCACCAGTACCCCACCGGCGCCACCCTGCCGCTGCAGCGGCGCCTGGAGCTGATCGGCTGGGCCGCCGAGCGCCGGGGCTGGATCATCGAGGACGACTACGACAGCGAGTTCCACTACGACGGCCTGCCCACCGCCTGCGTCCAGGGCCTGGACGACCAGCAGCGCACCCTCTACCTGGGCACCCTCAGCAAGGCCCTGTACCCCGGCCTGCGCCTGGGCTACATGGTGCTGCCGCCGGCGCTGGTGCCCGCCTTCACCCACGCCCGCAGCATCATCGACGGCCACAGCCCGCAGGTGCTGCAACTGACCCTGGCGCGCTTCATGGAGGACGGCCACTACAACGCCCACGTGCGCGCCATGCGCAAGCTCTACGCCCAGCGCCAGGGGGTGCTGGTGGATGCCCTGGAGCGCCACCTGCCGAGCGTGGTCCAGACCCTGCGCCCGCCAGGCGGCCTGCAACTGCCCTGCCTGCTCGCCGAGGGCTGGACGGAGGCGCGCACCCAGGCGCTCGCCGCCCGTGCCGGGCTGCTGCTGCCGGGGCTCAGTCGGTTGTACCTGGGGGCGGAGAAACGCCAGGGCTGGCTGCTGGGCTATTCGGCCCTCAGCGACCACGAGATCGAAGGGGCGGTGCGGCGCCTGGCCGACGCGCTGGGGGCGTGACGGCTCAGGCCGTGTCGTCGCGCACCTGCTCCAGCACCTGGCGGTAGAGGTCGGTCAGCCGCGCGGCCTCGGCCTCTTCCAGGGCCTCCAGCCCCAGGCGACGCTGGAACACCTCTTCCACGCTCAGCTCGTCGAGGGTTTCCCGCGCCTCGCCCTGCAGGCCGGGGCGCGCGGCACCGCGTTCGCGGCGGATGCGCAGCACCTCCACCGACAGCCCGTCGCACAACTGTGCCAGGCGGGCCTGGAGGTCATTGAGGTAGTCGTCCGTGGTCACCACCACTTCCAGCCAGGCCGGGCGCTCCGGGGTGCCCTCGCGGGCGGCCTCGGCCAGGCGTTCAGGCAGTTCGGCGAGGCTGCCGCGCAGGCTCAGCAGCGGCTGGAAGCACGGCACCGGGAGCGCCTGCACCTCGCGCAGGCCGCTGCCGTCCAGCTCCACCAGCAGCACCTCCTTCTGCTGGCGCGCCTCGTCGAAGGCCAGGGGGATAGGCGAGCCGCTGTAGCGGATGTGCGCCAGGCCGCCGACCTGCTGCGGCCGGTGGATATGCCCCAGGGCGATGTAGTCGGCCGCCGGGAAGGCGCTGGTGGGGAAAGCCTCCAGCGCGCCGACGTAGATTTCCCGCACCGACTCGCTGGCACTGGCGCCCACCGTGGTGAGGTGGCCGGTGGCGATGATCGGCAGGTCACCGCCCGAGGCGGCGCGGCACTGCAGGGCACGCTCGAACAGCGCCTGGTAGTGGGCCTGGATGGCCTGCTGCAGCCCCAGTTGCTTGTCCTCGGCGCTCTGCCCGGCCTGGCTCAGCAGCACGTCACGGGGCCGCACGAAGGGCACCGCGCAGAGCACCGCACCGGGCTGGCCATCGCGCCGGGGCAGCACCCGCACCTGTTCGTCCGGGTCGGCCACCACCGCCGGCACCACCCAGGTGTCCAACTGGGCCAGCAGCTCGCGGCTCTCGCCGAGCATCGCCACCGAGTCGTGGTTGCCCCCCAGCACCACCAGCCGCGCCCCGCTGGCGCGCAGGTCGACGATGAAGCGGTAGTACTGCTCGCGGGCATAGCTGGGCGGCGCGCCAGTGTCGAACACATCGCCGGCCACCAGCACCGCGTCCACCTCATGCACCCGCACCTGCTCCAGCAGCCACTGGCAGAACGCCTGGTGCTCGGCCTGGCGAGTCTTGCCCATGAAATGCTGGCCCAGGTGCCAGTCGGAGGTGTGCAGGATGCGCATCGGAAACCACGCTGAAGACGATGAAGGCGGCCACCTTGTCATCGGCCACCGGCGCTGGCAACCACCGCAAGCGGCTCGTGCTGCCCAGCGCAGCGGCACGCACTATCCTGTAGCCGTCATACCCGCAACGGAGTCCCCATGCCGAGGCTGTTGAAAGACCTGAAGATCATGCTGCTGGCCAACCTGTGGACGGTGCCGGTGCTGGCTGCGCTGGTGGGCGCGCTGTTCTACTTCGTCGCCCCGCCGCCGCCCATGCACGCACGCCTGGCCACCGGCGCTGCCAATGGTGGCTACGCGGTGTTCGGCCAGCGCCTCAAGGAGGAACTGGCGCGCCAGGGCTTCGACCTGGAGCTGGTGCCCAGCGACGGCTCGCTGGACAACCTGGAGAAGCTGCGCAAGGGCGAGGTGGAGATGGCCCTGGTGCAGAGCGGCCAGGAACTGACCCTGCCCGTGGAAGTGCGCCAGCGCCTGCACGGCCTCGGCGTGATGTATCAGGAGCCGCTGTGGCTGTTCCGCCGCGCCGACGTGGACATCGACAGCATGGCCGACCTGCAGCAGCTGCGGGTGGCGATCGGCAAGCCCGGCAGCGGCACCCGCGCCATCGCCGATGCGCTGTTCGCCGCCAACGCCATCCCCACGGATACCTACCCGGCCAGTTGGCAGGCCTACAGCGGCAGCCGCGCCGCCGAGCAGTTGCTGAATGGCGGGCTGGACGCGGCCTTCGTCGTCGGCCCGGCGGAGAACGCCGTGGTGCAGCGCCTGGCCGCCAGCCCGGGGGTGGACCTGGTGAGCTTCCGCCGCAGCGCCGCCTACCGCGCGCGGCTGCCCTACCTGACCCGCCTGGACGTGGGCGAAGGGCTGCTCAACCTGGCCAACAACGTGCCCCGCCAGGACATGCTCACCCTCGGCCCGGTGGCCACCCTGGTGGCCGGCGAAGGCTTCCACCCTTCGCTGACGCCGCTGATCCTCGAAGCCGCCCGCGAGGTGATGCAGAACGGCAGCCTGCTGGACCCGTCCGGCACCTACCCGAAGGAGCAGCCGATGACCCTCGCCGCACTGGACGAGGCCAGCTACTACTACCGCAACGGCTTGCCGATCCTGCAGCGCTACCTGCCCTTCCGCATCGCCTCCCTGGCGGACCGCTACATCATCCTGCTGATCCCGCTGCTGGTGGTGATGTTCCCGCTGCTCAAGGCCGTGGGCCCGGTGTACCGCTGGCGCGTCCGCGCGCGCATCTACCGCTGGTACAAGCACCTGCGGGAGATCGACCGCAAGCTCGAACGCGGCACCGCCCCCGAAGCGCTGGACGAGGAAATCCGCAGGCTGGATGCCCTGGAGGCACAACTGGGCCGGGTCGACGTACCGCTCTCCTACACCCACGAGCTGTACGACCTGCACATGCACCTGCGCTACGTCATCGAACGCCTCAAGGCCCTGCGCGCCCAGCGCCAGGCCGACGCACCGGGCATGCGGGACTGAACGCAAGCGGGCCGGGTTACCCCGGCCCGCAACGCCCGATTCAACGACCTACGCCAACTGCAACCAACGCCACAGTGCCGCCCAGCGCGGAGTCAGCGGGCCGAAGGCCAGGCGCCGTGCCAGGCCATGGCGCAGGCGCCGGTAGAAGGGATGACTGCCGACATGACGGGCGTACCCGCCGGCCTCCCCGAAAAGGGCTCGGGCGGCGCGGGCGTCGCCCTGTTCCCAGGCCTTGGCGGTGCCTTCGGCCAGCCGCTTCAGGCACAGGTAGAAGGCTCTCAACTCTGCCCCTTCCAGCCTGGTCAGCCACTCAGTCACCGCTTCACGGTCACCGGCCAGGGCGGCGTCGCCCACCAGCCAGGCCATGGCGTCGTGGTTGTTGGGGTCACGCTGCAGGGACAGGCGCGACACCTCCGCCGCCTCGGCATCGCGCTTGAGGGCACGCAGCGCCAGGGACAGGTTGTCCAGCGCCCAGGCGGGCAGGTCGTCGCGCTCGCGCCAGTCGCCCATCCAGTGGAGCATCGCCGAGTAGCGCTCCTGGCTGCTCAGCGCGTAGCTGGCCATGCCCCAGGTCACGGGGTTCTCGCGGATGGCCGGGGCGCACGCTTCCAGGGTGCGCGTGAGCAGCCCGCTAGCGTTCTTGCGCTCGGCCAACAGGTCGAACATGCCGTGGCGGGCGGCGTGACGTTCATCCTGGGGCAGCACGCGCTGGAAGGCCCGCCACAGGGAACCGGGCATCCAGCGGGCATCCTCCATGGCGAACCAGTGGCGGTAGGCGATGCGGTGCAGCTCGCCGCTCGGGGCGAACTGCTCGAGCACGTCGCTCCAGATCCGATCATCCACTGGGACGCCCAGCACCTCGATGACGCCTTGCCAGGCATCCAGCCCCGCGGCGGTGGTGCAGACCCGCTCCAGGGCCTGGCGCTTGAGTTCGCGGTCGTTGACCATCCCGGCCGCCCGCACGCCGCGCACCAGCGCGGAGGGGCTGGCCTCGCCGGCCAGCAGGCGGCGCACCACGTCGGCCGACTCGGCGTGCCGGCCGTTCTCGGCCAGCAGGTCGAAGGCATGCAGCCCGGCGAAGCTGTAGTCGCGGTCCAGCTCGAAGGCCTTGAGGAAGGCCGGCAGTGCGTCGGCCTTGCGTTCGGCCATCAGCAGGGCATGACCACGGAAGCCATGGGAGACGGCCTTGCGCGGTTCCAGGCGGACCATCTGGTCGGCGGCGGCCAGGTAGGCCTGGGCGTTGCCGCCGTTGTCGTGCAGGTCGGCCAGCTCGCGCCAGCCGTCGTAGGCATCCGGGTGCACCCGCAGCAGCGCGTCGAGTTCGGCCTGGGCGCCCTCGCGGTCGTCGTTGCGCAGGCGCACGCGGGGGCCGTAAAGCGCCAGTTCCACAGGTGGCGCGCCGCCCCAGCAGGGCGCCTGGAGCAAGGCATCCAGCTCGTCCTGGCGGCCGCCTTCCAGCAGCAGGCGGGCCAGCAGGTCGTTGGCGCCCCGGTGCCGGGGGTTGAGCTGCAGGGCGCGGCGCAGGGCCTGTTCGCGGGCTTCGTCAGCGCTTTCCTGCTCGGCCAGGGCCAGCCAGGCGTCGCTGTCGCCGGCGCGCCGCTCCACCAGGCTGCGGGCCAGGGCCAGGGGCCGCTCGGGCTGGTCCAGCGCAGCGCTGTAGCGGCGCAGTTGGTTCCAGGCCCAGCCGTTGCCGGGCTCGTCGAGCAGGACGCGCTCGGCTTCGTCGGCACCGGCGGCCATCTCGCCACGCTCGCCCAGCACGTAACCGAGCCAGGCGCGCAGGTCGGTGTTGTCGGGGGTGCGCTGGAGCACGCCGCGCAGCATGGCTTCGGCCTCGTCGAGGCCGGTGCCCTCCTCCACCAGGGTCTCCACGTAGAGGCGCACGCTCTGGGTCCACAGCGGGTTGATCCGCAGGCTGTCGCGCAGGGTCTCGCGGCACTCGGCGTAGCGGCCCTGGTCGCGCAGCAGCAGGGCGCGCTCCAGACCCAGGCGCGGCATCTGGCTGAAGCGTTCCTGGGCGCGGGCCAGCAGGGCGTCGGCTTCGTCGGTGCGTTCGAGGAAGGCCAGTTGGCGGGCGGTGACCACCCACAACTGCCAGGTGTCCGGCTGGCGCTCCAGGGCGGCCTGGAGCTGCTCCAGCAGCGCGGCATCGTCCAGCAGGGCGCGGGCCTGGTAGGCGTAGGTGAGCCAGCCGTCGCCGAAGTTCACCTGCTGCACCAGTTGGGCGTGGATGTAGGCCAGGGCTTCGTCCAGTTCCTCGCGGCTGGCGCAACTGTCCAGCAGCATGCTCAGGGCGTAGTCGTTGTCGATGCTGCGGGCCAGCGCCAGGCGGAAGGCCTCGCGGGCGGCTTCGCGACGGCCGGCCTGCAGGTGCACGAAGCCGAGGGTGGACTGGGCGCTGGTGGCGCCGTGCTCCACCTGGATGGCCCGCTCGCAGGTCTCCAGGGCTTCGTCGTCGCGCCCGAGGCGGGCCAGGGTCACGGCCAGTTCGCGGATCGCCCAGGCGTGCTCGGGGTGGCTGGCCAGCAGGCGCAGCAGGGCGGTCTCGGTGTCTTCCAGGGAGCGCCGCTTGGCCCGCTCCACGGCCAGGTCGGCGATGCCCCGGTGATGAGGGAAGCGCGCCACCAGGGCTTCGACATAGGCGTCCACCGCCTCTTCGCCGGCGCTCTGCAGCAGCAGGTCAACCTGCAGGCGGTGCACGCGCATGTTCAGCGGGTCCAGTTCGCCGGCTTCGCGGCACCAGGCCAGGGCCTGTTCGAGGTCACCGCCGGCGCGCTGGCTGTGCAGCACGGCGGCGCGCAGCCAGTTGCCGCGCCGGCTGACCGGTTCGGCGCGTTCGAGCAGGGCCTGGTTCAGCTCCAGTTCGCCGATGCGCCCGTAGAAGTCGGCCAGGTTGAGCAGCAGCGCGGGGTCGCGCGGGCGCTGTTCGACGGCCTGCTCCAGGACCTCGCGGCACTCGCGGGAGAAATCCAGCTCCTCCAGGCATTCGGCGAGGGTCAGGCTGGGGCCGGCGTCCAGGCTGCCCAGGCGTGCCTGCCGGCGACGCAGGAAGGCCAGGCCCTCCTCCTGCCGGCCGAGGAAGCGCAGGGCGCGGAAGTACTGGACGCTGAAGCCTTCGTTGGTGTCGTGCAGGCAGGCGGCGATGCGGTAGTAGTCGCAGGCCGCCTCGCGCTCACCGGCGCTCCACAGCTGGCTGGCCAGTTCGTTCCAGGCCAGGGCGTTGGTCGGTGCCTGGCGCAGGACGCGGGCCAGCAGGCGGCGGGCCTCGGGGGCGTCGCGGCCGTCCTCGCCGAGCACGCTGGTGTAGCGCACCAGCAGCACGGGGTCGCACCAGCGTTCCTGGCAGTGCTGGGCGAGCCAGTCGAGGTGGACTTCGCGGCTTTCCAGCTGGGACAGCGAGGTGGCCTTGGAGAGGATCAGGTTGGCGTCTTCGGGAAAGCGCTGCAGCAGCGCCTCGGTGGCCTCCAGCACCTGGCTCTCGCGGCCGTCATACCAGCCGAGGGCGCGCTGGCCCTGGTAGGCCAGGCGGTGCTCGGAGGCAGCTTGGCGCAGGGCCTGGAGGGCGGCCTCGGCCTCTTCGCGGTCGTGCACTTCCAGGGCGCTGACCAGTCGGTAGTAGTGATCCCACACGTCGCTTTCGGGCAGTTCCAGCCCGTCCAGCCGGTGGGCTTCCTCGGGGGGCAGCAGGAGCATGCCGCGCGGGCCGGAGGGGCGCTGGCTCTCCAGCAGGCCGACGGCGAGGGATTCGCCGAAGTGGGCCTGGCCGGGGTCGCGGATCAGCAGGGTGCCACGGGGTTCGTCGTAGCCCACCACGGCCTGCAGGTGGCCGCTGCCGGTGTACTGCAGGGTCAGGGTGAAGGGGATGCCGCGGTCGATCAGGGCGCGGCTGGTGGCCCAGTCCACGGTGAACTCGCGGGCCAGCCAGCCGTTGCGCTCGCCCCAGGCGCGCTCGGCCTGGTGGGAGGTGCCGTCGTAGCAGATCTCCTCGGCGACTTCGAGGTGGCCGACGGGGCGGCCCCAGTAACCGGACAGCGCGGTGAGGGTGGCCGGTACGCAGGTCATGTGGTGCTGGCGGACGAAGCGCACCGGCAGCAGGCAGCGCCGGCCCTGGGGCTCGGCGAGGTGCTCGGCGACCTTGCGGTAGAACGGCGACTCCGACTCCAGGGCCAGGCGATGCCCGGCGGCCAGGTCGCCACGCAGGCAGGCGATGTCGCAACGGCGGGCGGCGTACCAGCCGCGCATGCCCTTCTCCATCAGCGGCGCCAACTGTTCGCCATGGGCCAGCCAGTGCTCGGCCTCGTCGAGGGCCTCGCGTTCGATCAGCAGGTCGGTGAGCTGGGCGCACAGGCTGGCGCTCTCGCTGCGCGCGCAATCGGCCCGCAGGCGCGCCAGGGCGGCGTCCTCGCGGCCGAGCTGCAGTTCCAACTGTGCGGCCTGGTGCTGGGCGCTGCGGTAGTCGGGGCGTTCGGCGAGCACGGCTTCGCAGAGGGCCAGGGCTTCTTCGTAGCGGTCCTCCTGCTCCAGGCTGTAGGAGCGCTCCACCGGCAACCACGGGTCGCCGGGCAGCAGGCGCTCGGCTTCGGCGTGGCATTCGGCGCTGCGGTCGAAGTCACGCAGCAGCGCGTGCAGGTAACCGAGGAAGGACAGCCATTCGGCGCGCAGCTCGGGCGCCTCGGGCAGGCAGCCGTCGAACCCCTGGACGAAGCGCCAGGCGCGGAACTGCCCGCGACGCGAGAGCAGGAAACGCGCATGGCGCAGGCGTGCCTCGGGGGATTCGGGGTGGCGGCGGTAGGTGCGCCAGGCCAGGGCATCGGCCAGGCGCGGCGCGCCCATATGGCCGACCAGGCGGCTGGCCAGGGCCAGGGCAGCGGGGTCGCGCCATTGGCGGTAGTCCCCCAGGCGGCCGGCCAGGGCATGGGCCTGGAGGAACAGGCCACGGTCGGCCAGCGCTTCGATGGCGTGCAGCAGCTCGGCGCGCTGGTGGGCGGGTAGATCGAGGGCGATGTCGGTCATCGGAACCATCCCTGGTCAGGCGGGGCCGCCACGCTGAGGTGGTGCCGCGCTCAAGGTGAGAGCGGATTCATCCGCGAAACAGGCGGAAAAGAATAATGCCCGGCCCCGGGCAGAACCAGCGCCTGCAGCCGCGTTCTACTGCGCGACGGCTCATCGGTTCACAGGGGTGTGAACCGGGTAGCAGTCGTCGGATTCCTTCAGGAGCGAAGAAACGAGATGGCGACAAAAGCGGGTGTCTTCACCAAACGTGTGGTGGGCGTGCTTTTGACCGTGGTGGCGCTGGGGGCGGTGACGGCCCAGGCAATCGACTACGACCTGGATAACGATGGCTATCGCGATGCGCAGTTCGGTGGCAGCGATTACGACCTGGACAACGATGGCTACCGCGATGCCCAGTTCGGCGGCAGCGATTACGACCTGGACAACGATGGCTACCGTGATGCCGAGTTCGGTGGCAGCGATTACGACCAGGACAACGACGGCTACCGCGATGCGCAGTTCGGCGGCAGCGACACCGACCTGGATAACGACAGCTACCGGGATGTCCGCTTCAACGGCAGCGATACCGATCAGGACAATGACGGCAACCGCGACGATTGATCCCGTCCCTCCAGTGAGAACGCCCGCCTGTGCGGGCGTTTTCGTTTACCGCCCCCTTGTTACCCCCTCCCGCGAAACGACCACCCGCCGCGCCGTTGCGCCGGGAGCCTGTTAGACTTCCGCCCCTCAGCCGACCCCAGCGGTCGCCCCGTCCACCGTTCCCGGATATGTCCATGCCGATTCGCCATTGCATCGTCCACCTCATCGACAAGAAGCCCGACGGCAGCGCCTCCACCCTGCACGCGCGCGACAGCGAGCTGGCCGAGTCCAAGGCCATCGAGAACCTGCTGGCCGACCTCAACGACAGCTACAACGCCAAGCAGGGCAAGGCCTGGGGCTTCTTCCACGAGGAGTCCGGCGCCTACCCCTTCAGCGGCTGGCTGAAGGCCTACCTGGAAGGCGGCGAGTTCGCGCCCTTCACCCGCCAGGCGGCGGAGCACCTGCAGAAGCTGATGGACGAGTCCAACCTCTCCACCGGCGGCCACGTGCTGTTCGCCCACTACCAGCAGGGCATGACCGACTACCTGGCCATCGCCCTGCTGCACCACAGCGAAGGGGTGACGGTGACCGAGTCCCTGGAGCTGGCCCCGGCCCGCCACCTGGACCTGGGCCAGTTGCACCTGGCGGCGCGCATCAACCTCTCGGAGTGGCGCAACAACGCGCAGTCCAGGCAGTACATCTCCTTCATCAAGGGCAAGAACGGCAAGAAGGTCTCGGACTACTTCCGCGACTTCATCGGCTGCCAGGAAGGCGTCGACGCCCCCGGCGAGACCCGCACCCTGCTCAAGGCCTTCAGCGACTTCGTCGAGCAGGAGGACCTGGCCGAGGAACAGGCCCGCGAGAAGACCAAGACCCTGGTGGACTACGCCACCACCCAGGCCAAGCTGGGCGAGGCCATCACCCTGGAAGAGCTGTCCGGGCTGATCGACGAGGACCGCCCGCGTGCGTTCTTCGAGCACATCCGCAACAAGGACTACGGCCTGTCCCCGGAGATCCCGCCGGACAAGCGCACCCTCAGCCAGTTCCAGCGCTTCACCGGCCGAGCCGAGGGTCTGTCCATCAGCTTCGAGGCCCACCTGCTGGGTTCGAAGATCGAGTACGACGAGGGCCGCGACATGCTGATCATCCGGCAGGTGCCGACCCAGTTGAAGGATCAGCTCAAGCGCCGCAAGGACTAGGTCTAGGCGCCAATAAGGCTGTGTGCTGGTGTTGTAACGCCCGGTTGGTTTCCGAGTTCTGCTGAAGTCTTTGGTTTCGCCCTCCCGGGCGAGCCCCTTTTGGCAGTCGCCCCCAAAAGGGGTCAAAAGGGCTTGCCCCTGCATACGGCCCGACTCCGTCGGGTCCCCTCGCTACATCGTTGTTCCAGGGGCACGCGCTGACGGGCCATCCCTGGCCCGGCAGCGCTCTCGCGACATCCATGTCGCTCAACCCCTTTCACGACGATTCCACTCGGCCTCCTGAAGGGGCATTTTCGCCGCCCTATCTTCGCGAACCTGGCACCATTTCTGTGTGCGCACTTGGCTAGCGCCTCTGTCCATAAGAGAGGGGCTCAAGGTACAGAGCGCCGGAAAGTAGTCGCTGAAGAAACTCAATGACCCAACAAAAAGCCCGGCACATCGCCGGGCTTTTTGTTGTTCGCTGACGCGGGAGGCTCGGTGTTGTCAGCGCGCCTCGATATGGAAGCCGACCCGCGGGAAGTGCACATGGACCACCCCGGCGCGGTCGTCCTCGCGGCGCAGGATGAGGCTTTCCAGGCCGACGAACAGCAGCTCGCCTTCCACCGGGTCGACGCCGTAGTCGGTGGCGGCGATGCTGACCGCCTGGCCGGCTACCAGGCCATTGGCGTCGCTGAAGGGCTCGGCCGGCAGCGGGGCCGGTTCGGCGGCGCGGGCGATTTCGATGGCTTCGGCGGCGCTCAGTTGGCTGGAGGCGCCATGGCCGAAGCCGAGCACGCGGCCCAGCCAGGCGGCGACCTCCGGGTAGTCATCCACCAGCGGGGCGGTGACCGGGGTGCCCTTGAGGAACCACAGGCAGTGGGCCAGGGAGAAGTCGGCCATGCTCGGCTCGCCGAACAGGAAATCGCCGCCGGCAGCCAGTTGCGCCTGGACCCGGGCCATGAAGGTGGGCCAGTTGTGCCGGGCCACCTCCAGTGGCAGGCGGCTGCTGGTGCCGCCGCTGAACAGCGCGGCGCGGTCGGCCATGAAGGCCTTGATCGCCTCCGGCGGCAGGCCGGCGAAGCGCACGGCGGCCGATTCGGGCTGGAACACCAGGGCCACGGCGTGCTGGAAGATCACCGCGTCCACCCAGTGGCAGAAGCTGGCGATGTTGAAGGCGTGGGCATCGGGCAGCAGCGCCGGGACGGCCTTCTCCTGTTCCAGGCGACGGGCGATCAGGGCGGTGTCGCAGTAGATGTCGGCACCCACCTGCAGCACCGGCGTCTTGCGGTAGCCGCCGGTCAGGGCCATCAGGTCGGGCTTGGGCATCACCCGGGGAATGTGCACCGAGCGCCAGGACAACTGCTTGAAGCCCAGCATCAGGCGGACCTTTTCGGCGAAGGGCGAGGCGGGATAGTGGTGCAGGATCAGCTCGTGCATGGCGCGCTCCATCGGGTGGCGTGGGAGCCGCAGCTTAACCGGCCAGCGCGCTACGGCCTATTGCCCAACGGGCATGACAGGCCATCAGCCTCGCTGATGCAGGCCGCCACCAGCGCCTCCTTGGCGCGCTTGCTCAGGGCCTTGATGGCGCGCTCACGGCGCAGCGCGTCGCCCTTGCTGGCACAGACCTCGACGTAGACCAGCGCCTGGGCCGGGCTGGAGTGGAAGAAGCGCGCGCCCTTGCCGCTCTGGTGCTGCTCGAAGCGGCGCAGCGGGTGGTCGCTGATGCCGCAGTACAACGCACCGTTCAACGCACGCACCAGGTAGACGAACCAGGGCCGGGGTGGCGCTGCACTCATGCCCAGGCCACGGCTCGCAGGCGCTGGCAGTAGTCCACCAGCACGGGGTATTCCCGCGTCAGGCGGTTGAGCGGGGTCTGCAGGGAGCAGAACACCAGGTTGGCCAGCACGCCGTAGGCGGAGGCGTCGGCGCTGCAGGGGCGGTCGCCGCCAAAGAACGGGGCGTCGCCAAGCAGGTCGGTGAGGGCCTGCAGGTCTTCCCGGGCGAAGGTGAGCAGGTCTTCCCGCTCGTGGCGGGCGAAGCCCTGGGCGCTCAGGTCGGCCCTGACGCGGCGCTGGATCAGCGGGGTGATCAGCGTCAGCAGCGCCGGGCCGAGGTGGCCGAAGAAGGCCTGACGGGTCTGCTGCCAGCCCTCCGGCTCCAGCCAGCGGAAGTACACCAGCAGCCAATAGAGGTGGTCGTCGCACAGGCGGGCGACGGCCACCGCGCGGCCACGAGCCTCGGCGTCGAGGTGCTGGTCGAGTTCCAGGTGCAGGCGTTCGGTGAGCACCCGCTGGATGATGGCGCTGTCGGCGATCAGCTCGCCGTCGAAGTCGATGTAGGGGAGCTTGCCCTTGGGGGCCTTGCGCGGGTCGCGGAGCGCACGCACCTGGTACTGCACGCCGGCCAGGCGCATGAAGGTCTCCAGCTTGAGGCAGAAGGGGCTGACGTTGGGCACATCGAACCCGGCAGGGAACTGGTAGAGCCTGATCATGGAGGAGTTACCGGTGAACAATCCGCCGGCGAGCTTAGCAGGTTGCCCGGGGGGCATCGCGCCCCCCGGCTCCGGCGGCTCAGTGGTTGGCGCGCCAGGCCGCCAGCCCGTGGGCGGCCTGGCGGCGGATCGCCGCCTGCACCGGCGGCAGCCAGCCCAGCAGCAGGCCCTTGGCGCCGAGGGCCTGGCGGGCCCAGCGCCACAGGTCGAAGCTGTCGCGGTGCTCGACGATCAGGCCGTTCTCGAAGCGGAAGTGCGCCTCGATGCGGTTGACCACGGTGCGCCCGGTCTGGCTGAACAGGTAGGTGGCGACCCAGCGCGCGCGGCCCTCGTGGTCATCGGCCTCGACACCGTCGAAGGTCAGGGAGAAGGCCTGGGCGCGCTGGGTCAGCATGCGCCACATGTCCGCCGCCTCGCTGCCGCGCAGGTCGGTGAACACCGGGTCGGCGAAGCGCACGTCGGCGGCGTAGCAGGCGGCCATGGTCTCGGCGTCCAGGGCCTGGAATGCGCGGTAGAAGCGTTCGATGAGGGCGGCGTTGGGGTGGCTCATGGGGCGGCTCGCGGCAAGTGGGGTGAGGAGAGTATCGACGCCTTTCCGCTGGCCGGCGATTGGCTGTATCGCCATCTTTGTGGCAATAATCGCCACCCTCCCCTACCCGCCGAGCCTTGTGATGATCCGAATCGCCCTGCTGGTATGCCCACAGACGATCTGCTCCAGCCTGGCCATGGCAGACGACGCCTTCCGCCTGGCCAATGGCCTGGCGGGCGAAGCGCTGTTCGAGGTGCTGCGGGTGAGCCGCGATGGCCAGCCGGTGGACCTGGGCATGGCCAGCATCCGCGTGGATGGCGACCTGGGCCTGGCCGAAGGCGCGCGCCTGGTGATGCTACCGGCCACTGGCAGCGCGGTGGAACGCGCCATCACCGCCAACCCGGAGCTGCTGCGCTGGCTGGCACAGCGGCCCGCCCGGCAGCAGGTGGCCAGCCTGTGCAGCGGCGCCTTCCTGCTCGGTGCCGCCGGGCTGCTGGAGGGCCGGCGTGCCACCACCCACTGGGCCCTGGCCGGCGCCTTTCGCCAACGCTTCCCCGGGGTGCGGCTGGAGGCGGATGCGCTGTACACCGAGGATGGCGAGCGCTTCTGCTCCGGCGGCGCCCAGGCCGGGCTGGACCTGTGCCTGCACCTGATCGCCCGGCACGCCGGCGAGTGGCTGGCCCAGCGGGTGGCCAGCGCGCTGGTGGTGGAGCGCGAGCGTGGCGGCCAGAACCGCTTCGCCCCACTGGTGCCCGAGGCCGGCCTGGACGACCCGCAACTGGGCGCCTTGCTGGCCTGGCTGCAGGCCCACTACGCCGAGCCCATCGACCTGCCGGGCCTGGCGGTGCGAGCCCACTGCTCGACCCGCACCCTGCTGCGGCGCTTCCGCACGGTGACCGGGCTGACCCCGAACGAGTACGTGCAACGCCTGCGCATCGGCGCCGCCCAACTCGCCCTGCGCCACCCGGGCCGCTCCCTGGAACAGGTGGCGGCACAGGTGGGCTACGGCGACCGGGCGACCTTCGCCAAGCTGTTCAAGCAGGTGTGCGGGGAAACGCCGGGGGCCTTCCGGCGGCGCTTGCGGGAACAGGCGTGATCCGCGTCATGCACCGTATGGAGTGGCCGTTTTTCCCGGACTGAAGTCCGGGCTACTCGTGTCCAGCCGGACTGTAGGAGATTCCCTGTCAATCCGCCTTGGCGACGCGAGCTCGATAGGGCTTGCGACTGCTCATCATAGCAAAGGCGATCCTTGTCAGGACGTAGGGTGGACCGCGCTTCACCGGTCCACCATGCGGGTCACGGCGAACGCCACGGGTCGCCATCCACCCTGCAACCCGACGGGCAACACGCCGTTCTGTAGGAGCGAGCTCTGCTCGCGAAGCTTTTAAACACAGGAACGGAGTAGCCGGCTTTCCCGGACTGAAGTCCGGGCTACTCGTGTCCAGCCGGACCGTAGGAGATTCCCTGTCAATCTGCCTTGGCGACGCGAGCTCGATAGGGCTTGCGACTGCTCATCACAGCAAAGGCGATCCTTGTCAGGACGTAGGGTGGACCGCGCTTCACCGGTCCACCATGCGGGTCACGGCGAACGCCACGGGTGGATGGAAAAAGCACCATCCCCCCGACAACCCGACGGGCGACACGCCGGTCTGTGGGGGCGAGCTCTGCTCGCGAAGCCTTTCAGCCCAGAAATGGAGTAGCCGGCGTTCCCGGACTGAAGTCCGGGCAACGGCGGAAATGAAAAAGGGGCCCGGAGGCCCCTTTTCGTGTCGTGCTGGCGATCAGTGCAGGATCTGCCCGAGGAACAGCTTGGTGCGCTCGTTCTGCGGGTTGTCGAAGAAGGCGTTGGGTTCGTTCTGTTCGACGATCTCGCCCTTGTCCATGAAGATCACCCGGTCCGCCACGGTTCGGGCGAAGCCCATCTCGTGGGTCACGCAGAGCATGGTCATGCCGTCCTGGGCGAGGCCGACCATGGTGTCGAGCACTTCCTTCACCATCTCGGGGTCGAGGGCGGAGGTGGGTTCGTCGAACAGCATGATCTTCGGCTTCATGCACAGGGCGCGGGCGATGGCCACGCGCTGCTGCTGGCCGCCGGAGAGCTGGCCGGGGAACTTGTGGGCCTGCTCGGGGATGCGCACGCGCTCCAGGTAGTGCATGGCGATCTCTTCGGCCTGGCGCTTGGGCATCTTGCGCACCCACATGGGTGCCAGGGTGCAGTTCTGCAGCACGGTGAGGTGCGGGAACAGGTTGAAGTGCTGGAACACCATGCCCACTTCGCGGCGGATGGTCTCGATCTGCTTCAGGTCGTTGGTCAGCTCGGTGCCGTCGACGACGATGCGGCCCTGCTGGTGCTCTTCCAGGCGGTTGATGCAGCGGATGGTGGTGGACTTGCCCGAGCCCGAGGGGCCGCACAGCACGATGCGCTCGCCCGGCTTGACGTTCAGGTTGATGTCCTTGAGCACATGGAACTGCCCGTACCACTTGTTCACGCCCTGCAGCTGGATGATCGGCGCAGCAGCGTCTTTCTGGATGGCTTCACTCATTCGAATCTCTCTCCTAACGCTTGTGCCCGGTGTTCAGCTTGTGTTCGAGGCGCATGGAGTAGCGCGACATGCTGAAACAGAAGATCCAGTAGATCAGGGCGGCGAATACGTAGCCTTCGGTGGACATGCCCAGCCATTTGGGGTCGGTGGTCGCCTGCTTGATGCTGTTGAGCAGGTCGAACAGGCCGATGATGATCACCAGGCTGGTGTCCTTGAACAGGGCGATGAAGGTGTTGACGATGCCGGGGATGACCAGCTTGAGCGCCTGCGGCAGGATCACCAGCGCGGTGCTGCGCCAGTAGCCCAGGCCGAGGGCGGCGGCGGCTTCGTACTGGCCCTTGGGAATGGCCTGCAGGCCGCCCCGGACCACTTCGGCGACGTAGGCCGCCTCGAAGAAGATCACCATCACCAGGGCGCGCAGCAGCTTGTCGAGGTTCATGCCCTCGGGCAGGAACAGCGGCAACATCACCGAGGACATGAACAGCACGGTGATCAGCGGCACGCCGCGCCAGAACTCGATGAAGGTCACGCAGATGACCTTGATCGCCGGTAGTTGGGAGCGCCGCCCCAGGGCCAGCAGGATGCCCAGCGGCAGGGCACCGGCGATGCCGACGTAGCCGATCACCAGGGTCAGCATCAGGCCGCCCCAGCGGCTGGTAGGCACTTCCTGCAGACCCAGGCCGCCGTGCAGCAGCCAGAAGGCCAGCAGCGGGTAGACCACCAGGAAGCCGATGCCGTACAGGGCCTTGCGGGGCATCTTCTTCAGGAACAGCGGCGCGGCGCCGATGATCGCCAGCCACACGGTGACGTCCACCCGCCAGCGCAGCTCGCTGGGGTAGAAGCCGTACATGAACTGGCCGAAGCGTTGCTGGATGAAGACCCAGCAGGCGCCCTCGCCGGTGCAGTCGGTGCGGGTGGTGCCGCTCCAGGTGGCGTGGATCACCGCCCAGTTCAGCAACGGCGGGAGGATCAGCCACAGCAGGTACAGCGACAGCAGGGTGAGCACGACGTGCAGCGGGCTGGCGAACAGGTTGTGGCGCAGCCAGGCGAGCGGCCCCACGACGTTGCTCGGCGGCGGCAGATCGGGCTTGAAGGTATGGGTGTTCATGGCTGTGCCCTCACCGCTCGATCAGCGCGATGCGCTTGTTGTACGCGTTCATCAGCAGCGAAATGCTGATGCTGATGGCCAGGTAGACGCTCATGGTGATGCCCATCACCTCGATGGCCTGGCCGGTCTGGTTGAGCGTGGTGCCGGCGAACAGCGAGACCATGTCGGGGTAGCCGATGCCAGCCGCCAGGGACGAGTTCTTCGCCAGGTTCAGGTACTGGCTGGTGAGCGGCGGGATGATCACCCGCAGGGCCTGGGGCACGATGACCAGGCGCAGGGTCAGGCCGGGGCGCAGGCCCAGGGAGTGGGCGGCTTCGGTCTGGCCGTGGCTGACGGCCTGGATGCCGGCGCGCACGGTCTCGCCGATGAAGGCGGCGGTGTAGATGGACAGCGCCATCATCAGCGCCACCAGTTCGGGGATCACCACCCAGCCGCCACGGAAGTTGAAGCCTGCCAGGTGCGGCACCTCCCAGTGGAAGGGGCTGCCGATCAGCAGGGCACTGAGGCCGGGTACCAGCACCAGCAGGGCGATGCCGCTGAGCAGCACGGGGAAGCGCTGGCCGGTCTCGTCCTGGCGCTTGCGGGCCCAGCGCCACAGGGCATAGGTGGCCACCAGGCACAGCAGCACGGCAATGGCGAAAGGCCAGAAGCCGTCGGCCATGCTGGGCGAGGGCATGTACACGCCCCGGTTGTTGATGAAGAAGGTGTCGGCCAGGCTGAGGCTCTGCTTCGGCCCGGGCATGGGCAGCATCACCGCGAAGTACCAGAAGAAGATCTGCAGCAGCGGCGGGATGTTGCGGAAGGTCTCGATGTACACGGTGGCCAGCTTGCGCACCAGCCAGTTGGGCGACAGCCGGGCCACGCCCAGGATGAAGCCGAGGATGGTGGCGAGGATGATGCCGATCACCGTCACCAGCAGGGTGTTGAGCAGGCCGATGAAGAAGACGCGCCCGTAGGTGTCGCTTTCCTGGTAGTCGATCAGGTGCTGGGAGATGCCGAAGCCGGCGCTCTGGTCGAGAAAGCCGAAGCCGGAAAGGATTCCGCGCTTCTCGAGGTTGACCTGGGTGTTATGGAAGAGGAACCAGCCGAAGCCCACGACGGCGACCACGGCGATGATCTGGAAGAGCCACGCGCGCACCTTGGGATCGGTCAGTACCGACCCTCGGGCACGCGGGGCTTGGGAAGTGTTGTGCATGACAGCCCTCGACGATTGGAACGGAACGCTGCCGCCCGCCTCCGCAGGCGGCAGCGTGGTCGGTCAGCGCACCGGCGGTGCGTACTGCAGACCGCCCTTGTTCCACAGAGCGTTGAGGCCGCGTTCGATCTTCAGGTCGCTGCCGGCGCCGACGTTGCGATCGAAGATTTCGCCGTAGTTGCCGACCTGCTTGACGATCTGCACGGCCCAGTCCTTCGGCAGCTTGAGGTCCTTGCCGAAATCACCCTCGGCGCCCAGCAGGCGGGCGATATCGGGGTTCTTGGTGGACTTGGCGGTTTCCACGACGTTCTTCGAGTCGATGCCCAGTTCCTCGGCGTTCAGTTGAGCGAACAGGGTCCAGCGCACGATGTCGAACCACTCTTCGTCACCCTGGCGCACGGCCGGGCCGAGGGGCTCCTTGGAGATGACTTCCGGCAGTACCACGTACTCGTTCGGCGCGGCCAGCTTGATGCGCTGCGCATAGAGCTGGGACTGGTCGGAGGTCAGCACGTCGCAACGGCCGGATTCGAGGGACTTGGCGCTCTCGTCGGAGGTGTCGTAGGTGATGGGGGTGTACTTCAGGTTGTTGGCGCGGAAGTAGTCGGACAGGTTCAGCTCGGTGGTGGTGCCGGCCTGGATGCACACGGTGGCGCCGTCCAGTTCCTTGGCGCTGGAAACGCCCAGCTTCTTGTTCACCAGGAAGCCCTGGCCGTCGTAGTAGGTCACGCCGGTGAAGTTGAGGCCCATCGCCGCATCGCGGGAGCTGGTCCAGGTGGTGTTGCGGGAGAGGATGTCCACTTCGCCGGATTGCAGCGCGGTGAAGCGCTCCTTGGCGGTCAGGGGGCTGTACTTGACCTTGCTGGCGTCGCCGAAGACTGCAGCGGCAACGGCACGGCAGACGTCCACGTCGATGCCCTTGTACTCGCCCTTGGAATCGGCGTAGGAGAAGCCCGGGAGGCCGTCACTGATGCCGCACTGCACGTAGCCTTTCTTCTTCACTGCGTCCAGGGTGGCGCCGGCCTGCACGAAACCACTGGCGCCGAGCACAGTAGCTGCGGTCAGCACAGCCAGGGTGGATTTCACCATCTTCATCAAAACCTCCAGTTGCTTTTATTTGTGTTGGAGTCTCGGTCCTACCGCCGTACCCTCGTGAGGCAGGTTCAACCGCCTGGGCGGCCAACCGGGGAATCGGACCCAAGGAAAGCCGGGATGCACCGCTCCACTCGTCCCGTGCCTTCCCCGCCCATTGGTCGAATGGGCTGGAGACGGATTTTCGTCCACAGGCTTCGCGGAACCCCGCAGCCAGCGGACGCTTGCAAGGGCACGGCGAGCCGTTCCCCAACCCGTTGGGCCGCCGCCCGGAGTGTTACCTCACGGCCGGTGCCAGCAGTCTGCTACGGCCTTAGCAAGGCCCGTACCAGCATTCTTCCCGAAAGACTCTTCCGATAGGTCAATAGGAAAAGTTTTGACGGTGCGACATGTTCTTCACAGATAGACCACAACCTCGCAATGCGCCAGCACCACACTGGTGCACACGCCCCAAATCGGAGCCCCACATGCGTGAATCCCTGATCCTGGAACCTACACACTCCGTCGATTCGTGCGTCATCTGGTTGCACGGCCTGGGGGCGGACCGTTACGACTTCCAGCCGGTGGCCGAGGCCCTGCAGCAGCAACACACCGGCACCCGCTTCATCCTGCCCCAGGCGCCGACCCGCGCCGTGACCATCAACGGCGGCTGGGCCATGCCGTCCTGGTACGACATCCTCGCCATGACCCCGGCGCGGGCCATCGACCAGGACCAGTTGGAAGCCTCGGCGCAGATGGTGATCGACCTGATCGAAGGCCAGCGCGATGCGGGCGTCGACCCCGCGCGGATCATCCTCGCCGGCTTCTCCCAGGGCGGCGCGGTGGTGCTGCACACCGCCTTCCTGCGCTGGAACGGTCCGCTGGGCGGAGTGATGGCGCTGTCCACCTATGCGCCCACCTTCCCTGATGCGCTGGAGCTGGCGGATACAAAACTCCAACTGCCGGCCCTCTGCCTGCATGGCACCTTCGACGACGTGGTGCCGCCGGCCATGGGCCGTGCCGCCCACGACAAGCTCGCCGCCGCCGGCGTGCCGGTGACCTGGCACGACTACCCCATGGGCCACGAAGTGCTGCCCGAGGAAGTGCGCGACATCGGCGCCTGGCTGGCCGAGCGCCTCGTCCGCTGACCCGAACAACCTACAAGAATCCGGCCATGACCCAGACGCCCATCACGCCCATCGTCACCCTGCGCGACATCGAAGCGATCGAGCGCACCCCGCTCGAAGAGCGCGGCATGCCCGCCAGCACCTACGAGCTGATCCGCCAGAGCGCCGAGCGCAGCCCCGACGCCACCGCGATGAGCTTCCTGCTCCAGGGGAGCGCCGAGGAAGCGCCCTGGCAGCTCACCTATGCCGAGCTGCTGGCCCAGGTCACCCGTACCGCCAACGCCTTCCACCGCCTGGGCGTGCGCCCGGGCAAGGCGGTGTCGTTCCTGCTGCCGAACCTGCCCCACACCCACTTCACCCTGTGGGGCGGCGAGGCGGCGGGCATCGTCAATGCCATCAACCCGCTGCTGGAGCCCGAGCACATCGCCGAACTGGTCCGCGCCGCCGACTCCGAAGTGCTGGTGACCCTGGCGCCCTTCCCCGGCACCGACTTGTGGGACAAGGTGGCCGGCCTGCGCGAGCACCTCGGCTCGCTCAAGGCCATCGTCACCGTGGACCTGGCCAACTACCTGCCGGAACCCCAGCGCAGTGCCCTCAAGGCCCAGCGCGGCCCGCTGCCGGAGGGCGTGCTGGACTTCGACACGCTGATCGCCGACTGCCCGGCCGACCACCTGGAAAGCGGCCGGGTGATCGCCCCGGACGACATCGCCTCGTACTTCCACACCGGCGGCACCACCGGTACGCCGAAGCTGGCGCCGCACAGCCACCGCAACGAGGTGGCGATGGCGATGATCCTCGCTTATACCATCCACCTCGGCCCGCAGGACGTGACGCTCTGCGGCCTGCCGCTGTTCCACGTCAACGGCGTGATGGTCACCGGCCTGGCGCCCTTCTTCGTCGGCGCCCAGGTGCTGCTGGCTACGCCCCAGGGCTACCGCAACACCACGCTGATCCAGAACTTCTGGAAGGTCATCGAGCGCTACCGGGTGAGCTTCTTCAGCGGCGTGCCCACCATCTACGCCGGCCTGCTGCAGGTGCCCAGCGAGGGGCATGACCTGTCCAGCCTGCGCTACGCCCTGTGTGGCGCCGCGCCGATGCCGGTGGAGCTGATCCGCCAGTTCGAGGCCAAGACCGGCCTCACGCTCATCGAAGGCTACGGCCTCACCGAAGGCACCTGCGGCAGCTGCGGCAACCCCAATGCCGGTGAGCGCCGCCCCGGCTCCATCGGCCTGCGCATGCCCTACTGCGAGGTGAGCATCAAGGTGCTGGACGAGGACGGCCACGACCTGCGCGATGCCGCTGCCAACGAGATCGGCAACGTCTGCCTGCGCGGCGTGACGGTGTTCAAGGGCTACCTGCAGGCCGGCAAGAACGCCGGCATCTGGGTCGACGGCGACTGGTTCAACACCGGCGACCTGGGTCGCATGGATGCCGACGGCTATATATGGCTGACCGGCCGCAGCAAGGACCTGATCATCCGCGGCGGCCACAACATCGACCCGCAGATGATCGAGGAAGCCCTCCACGGCCACCCCGCCGTGGCCATGGCCGCGGCCGTCGGCAAGCCCGACGAGAAGGCCGGCGAGCTGCCGGTGGCCTACGTGCAGCTCAAGCCCGGGCAGCAGGCCAGCGAGGACGAACTGCTGGCCCACGCCGCCGCCCATGTGCCGGAGCGCGCCGCGATACCCAAGGATGTGTGGATCATCGACGCGCTGCCGGTCACGGCGGTGGGCAAGACCTTCAAGCCGGCCCTGCGCCACGACGCCATCCGGCGCGTGCTCGAAGAACGCCTGGCTGAAATCGCCCCCGGTATACGGGTCGAGGTGCGCAGCGATGACCGCCACGGCCAACTGGCGCACATTCATGTACCGGGCCTGGACGATGCCCGACGCGCCGCTCTGGAACAGGGCCTGGCCGGCTTTTCCGTGCGCTACGCGCTGTACCTCGCGGACTGAAATCCAGCGCCCCCGGACCACCCGGACGGGGGCTTCCCCATCCCGCAACCGGCCGATGGAATGGCCGGTTTGTGACGCCTTTCGGATTTTCGCCGGCCACCGGTCGGCCCGACTTCCGGCGTGCGTTGAAAGCGCTTCGGCCCAGCAATAATGTCGGGTCATGCAATTCCCGCGATGACACGGACCGTTCTGCAATGTCTCCTTCCGTTGGCCTCCGTGATGGAGGTGATCCATGAAGAACGCCCATTGGCAGGCCGATGTGCAGCAGTTGAAGGACCAGCGGCTGTTCCAGAACGTCGCCGTCCACAGCCTCCGTCAGGTCCTGCGCGAATTCACCGCCTACGACCTGGAACAGGGCGAAGTGCTGCTCTCCCCCTTCGACCGCAACCAGTACCTCTACCTGGTGGTGCGCGGCGCCCTGCAGGTCTACCTCGGTTCGCTGGACAACCAGCCCATGTCCACCCTGGGCGTCGGTGACTGCGCCGGGGAAATCAGCTTCATCGACCACGAGCACCCGTCTGCCTATGTGGTGGCCGCCGAGCCCAGCACCGTGCTGCGCCTGCACCGGGAGGCGCTGCTGAAGCTGTTCCAGCAATCCCCGCAGATGATGCAGAACCTGCTGGAGCTGCTCTGCGAGCGGGTGCGCGGTGGCAACCGGGTCATCCTCGACACCGAGCAGAACGCCAACGTCGACACCCTCACCGGCCTCTACAACCGGCGCTGGCTGGAACACGTTTACGCCCGCGAGAGCACCCGCTGCGCCTTCAATGGCCAGCCGCTGTGCCTGCTGATGCTGGATGTGGACCACTTCAAGGCCTACAACGACCGCCACGGCCACCTGGCCGGCGACTATGCGCTGTGCCTGGTGGCCCATACCCTGCGCAACCAGCTGCGGCCGAAGGACAGCATGTCGCGCTTCGGCGGCGAGGAGTTCGTCATCCTCCTGCCGGACATCGCCCTGGACGAGGCCCGCCGCATCGGCGAGCGCCTGCGCGCCAGCCTGGAGCAGATCGCTTCCTTTTATTCACCGGTCGGCGTCCTGCCCGGCGTCACCGTCTCCATCGGGCTCACCGAAATGGCCCCGCGCGACGACCTCAAGTCGTTGATCGCCCGGGCCGACCAGGCCCTCTATGACGCCAAGATGCGGGGACGAAACTGCCTTAGCGGCTGAGCCCCGCTGCATCGGCCACGACGGCTTGCTAGAGTGCGCCTCCACAACAACAGAAGCGGGATGCTCCCATGCGCAAAGTCCTCATCGCGCTGGCCGTCTTGGCCGTGCTCGGTCTGGCCGTGTTCTTCACCCTGCCCAACCTGCTGGACCGGCGGATGAACACCGTGGCCCAGCCCGGCCCCTACCAGGCCGGCGCCGGTGCCACCGACCTGCACAAGACCCTGTTCGTCGCCGACCTGCACGACGACGCCCTGCTCTGGCAGCGCGACCTGCTGGAGCGCCACGACTACGGCCACAGCGACCTGCCGCGCCTGCTGGAAGGCCACGTCGGCCTGCAGGTGTTCTCCACCGTCACCAAGACGCCGCGCGGCATCAACTACGAGAAGAACGACAGCGACAGCGACAACATCACGCTGCTGGCCATGGCCCAGCGCTGGCCGGCACGCACCTGGCACAGCCTGCTGGAGCGCGCGCTGTACCAGGGCGAGAAACTGGAGGACGCCGCCCGCCGCAGCGACGGCAAGCTGGTGCTGGTGCGCACCCGGGGCGATCTGGAAGGCTTCCTCGCCGCCTGGCAGAAGGACCCGCAGCGGGTCGCCGCGATCCTCGCCACCGAAGGCCTGCACCCGCTGGAAGGCAAGCTGGAGAACGTCGACCGGCTGTATGACGCGGGCTTTCGCATCACCGGGCTGACCCACTTCTTCGACAACGAGGTCGGCGGCTCCGCCCACGGCATGGAAAAGGGCGGCCTGACCCGCTTCGGCCGCCGGGTCATCGCCCGCCTCGAAGAGAAGCACATGGTGGTGGACCTGGCCCACGCCTCCCGCGCCCTGATCGATGACGTGCTGAAGATCGCCGAGCGTCCGGTGCTGGTCTCCCACACCGGTGTCGAGGGCACCTGCAAGGGACCGCGCAACCTCAGCGACGAGCACATCAAACGGATCGCCGCCACCGGCGGGGTGATCGGCATCGGCTACTGGGACGCCGCCGTCTGCGACACCTCGGTGGACGCCATCGTCAAGGCCATCCGCTACACCGCCGACCGGGCGGGCGTCCGGCACGTCGCCCTGGGCTCGGACTTCAACGGCACCGTGCACACCCCGTTCGACACCAGCGGCCTGGCCCTGCTGACCGAAGGCCTGCAGAAGGCCGGCTTCAGCCAGGACGAGATCGCCGCCATCATGGGCGGCAACGTGCGCCGCCTGCTGCTGGCAAGCCTGCCCACCGAGTGAGGCTGCAGGCCCCGGAAAGTCCGGGGCCTTCGCCGCGATGGCTTCTTGCTTTACACTGGCGCCCGTTCACTCCTTAACCAATCGACGAGATGACCGTGCTCAAAGCACTCAAAAAGATATTCGGCAAGGGCGAAGCGCCCTTTGCCGGGAGCGCACCCAGCGCACCGGCCACCCCCACCCGCGAAGGTGAAAACAGCCCCGTACCGGCGCAACAGGCGCCACGCGCCGAGAAGCCGGCCCGCGACAACGCCCCCCGTGGCGAGCGCAAGCCGCGCGCCGAGAAGACCGCCGACGCCCCCCGCGCCGACAAGCCCAAGACCGACAAGCCCCGCGGCGAGAAGCCACGCAGCGAGAAGCCGCGCCGTGAGCGCGCGCCCAAGCCGGTGGACACCTGGAAGCTGGAAGACTTCGTGGTCGAGCCGATGGAAGGCAAGACCCGCTTCCACGACTTCAAGCTCGCCCCGAGCCTGATGCACGCCATCCACGACCTCGGCTTCCCCTACTGCACCCCGATCCAGGCCGGCGTACTGGGCTTCACCCTCAAGGGCCAGGACGCCATCGGCCGCGCCCAGACCGGCACCGGCAAGACCGCCGCCTTCCTGATCTCGATCATCACCCAGCTGCTGCAGACCCCGCCGCCGAAAGAGCGCTACATGGGCGAGCCCCGTGCGCTGATCATCGCGCCGACCCGCGAGCTGGTGGTGCAGATCGCCAAGGACGCCCAGGCCCTGACCAAGTACACCGGCCTGAACGTGATGAGCTTCGTCGGCGGCATGGACTTCGACAAGCAGCTCAAGCAGTTGGAGTCGCGCTTCTGCGACATCCTCGTGGCCACCCCCGGCCGCCTGCTGGACTTCAACCAGCGCGGCGACGTGCACCTGGACATGGTCGAGGTGATGGTGCTGGACGAAGCCGACCGCATGCTCGACATGGGCTTCATCCCCCAGGTCCGCCAGATCATCCGCCAGACCCCGCCCAAGGGCGAGCGCCAGACCCTGCTGTTCTCCGCCACCTTCACCGAAGACGTGATGAACCTCGCCAAGCAGTGGACCGTCGACCCCGCCATCGTCGAGATCGAGCCGGAGAACGTCGCCAGCGACACCGTCGAGCAGCACGTCTATGCCGTCGCCGGCAGCGACAAGTACAAGCTGCTCTACAACCTGGTCGCCCAGAACAACTGGGAGCGGGTGATGGTCTTCGCCAACCGCAAGGACGAGGTGCGCCGCATCGAGGAGCGCCTGACCAAGGACGGCATCAGCGCCGCCCAGATGTCCGGCGACGTGCCCCAGCACAAGCGCATCAAGACCCTGGAAGGCTTCCGCGAAGGCAAGATCCGCGTCCTCGTCGCCACCGACGTCGCCGGCCGCGGCATCCACGTCGACGCCATCAGCCACGTGATCAACTTCACCCTGCCGGAAGACCCGGACGACTACGTGCACCGCATTGGCCGTACCGGTCGCGCCGGCACCAGCGGCACCTCCATCAGCTTCGCCGGTGAGGACGACGCCTTCGCCCTGCCGCCGATCGAAGAGCTGTTGGGCCGCAAGATCAACTGCGAAACCCCGCCCGCCGAGCTGCTCAAGCCGGTGCCGCGCAACAAGCACTGATCCGCCGCCACGCGACGGAAAAAGGCGAAGCCCCCGGGCTTCGCCTTTTTCATTTCAGCCCCTGCAGCCCGATGTAAAAACCTCACCATTTCCTCGCCCTCCATCGTCCGACCCTTGCCGATCGATACAATAAATTCCACTATAGACAAATTGTTTAAAGCGGAGTCCCACCATGTCCAGCGCCCTGCCCCGGGTCATCCCCGCCCACGAAGCCGAACGCCTGCTGCCCCTGATCGACGTCCAGGCCGCCCTGCGCGGCATGTTCCTCGACCTCGCCGCCGGTGACGCGGTGCAGCCGCCCCAGCAACTGGTGCCGTTCCCCGGAGGCGGTGACTTCATCAACTACCTCGGCGTACTGGCCCGCGAGCAGGTCTACGGGGTCAAGACCTCGCCCTACCTGCCCAAGCCACAGGGTGCGGTGGTCACCGCCTGGACCCTGCTGATGTCCATGCAGGACGGCCAACCGCTGCTGCTCTGTGACGCCGCCACCCTCACCACCGAGCGCACCGCCGCCACCACGGCGCTGGCGGTGGATGCCCTGGCCCCGGCCGATGCCACCGAGCTGGCCGTGATCGGCAGCGGTGCCGTGGCCCGCGCGCACATCCGCCATTGCCTGGCCCTGCGGCCCTGGCAGCGCATCCGCGTGCACTCCCCCCGCCTGCAGGCCGAGGGGGAGCGTGCCGACGCCCTGCGCACGCTGGACCCGCGCGTGACCCTCTGCACCCGGCAGGACGACGCCGTGGCCGATGCCGGGGTGATCCTGCTCTGCACCTCGTCCGCCGGGCCGGTGCTGGACCCGCGCAGCCTCGGCCATGCGCCGCTGGTCACCTCCATCAGCACCAACGCCCCGCACGCCCACGAGGTGCCGCCGGGCGCCCTGGCCTCGATGGACGTGTACTGCGACTACCGCGCCACCACCCCCGCCAGCGCCGGGGAGATGCAATTGGCGGCCGAACACCACGGCTGGTCCGTCGATGCCCTGCGTGGCGACCTGCCCGAGCTGCTGACCGGTCGCGCGCCCCGCCCGGACTACCAGCGTCCGGTATTCTTCCGCTCCATCGGCCTGGGCCTGGAAGACGTCGCCCTGGCCCACGCCCTGTACCGGCTCAGCAGCGAGGAAACGGCATGACCCAGGCGGACTTCATCATCATCGGCGGCGGCATCGCCGGCGCCTCCACCGGCTACTGGCTGTCGCGCCACGGCCGGGTCGTGCTGCTGGAGCGCGAAGAGCACGCCGGCTACCACGCCACCGGGCGCTCCGCCGCGCTCTACACCGTGGCCTACGGCACGCCCCAGGTGCGCGCCCTCACGGCGGCCAGCCGGGCCTTCTTCGATGCACCGCCGGAAGGCTTCTGCGAACACCCGATCCTCACCCCACGGGGCGAGATGGTGGTGGACTTCACCGGAGACCGTGACGAACTCCAGCGCCAGTTCGACAGCGCCCGGGAACAGGTGCCCGACGTGCGCCTGCTGGACGCCGACGAAGCCTGCCGCCTGGTACCGGTGCTGCGGCGGGAGAAGGTCCACGGCGCCATGCTCGACCCCAGCGCCGCCGACATCGACACCGACGGCCTGCACCAGGGCTACCTGCGCGGTATCCGCCGCAACGGCGGCGAAGTGCTGACCGGGGCCGAAGTCGCCGCCCTCGAACGCCATGGCGACACCTGGCAGGTGGACAGCCGTGCCGGCCGCTTCAGCGCCCCCGTGGTGGTGAACGCCGCCGGCGCCTGGTGCGACCGCGTCGCCGAGCTGGCCGGGGCCCGCCCCCTGGGCCTGCAGCCCAAGCGCCGGGCGGCGTTCATCTTCGCCCCGCCGGAAGGCATGGACTGCCACGCCTGGCCGGCGCTGGTGAGCCTCGACGAATCCTTCTACTTCAAGCCCGATGCCGGGATGCTGCTGGGCTCCCCGGCCAACGCCGACCCGGTGGAGCCCCAGGACGTGCAGCCCGAAGAGCTGGACATCGCCCTGGGCATCTACCAGATCGAGGAGCACACCCTGCTGAACATCCGCCGCCCCGCCCGCACCTGGGCCGGCCTGCGCTCGTTCTTCGCCGACGGCGACCTGGTCTCTGGCTACGACCCCCGCCTGCCCGGCTTCTACTGGGTGGCCGGCCAGGGTGGCTACGGCATCCAGACCTCCGCCGCCATGGGCGAGGCCAGCGCCGCGCTGATCCGCCGCCAGCCGTTGCCCGAGCACCTCGCCCGCTTCGGTCTCAGCGAGGCGATGCTGGCCCCCGCCCGCCTGGGATGACGGCCCCGGCGCATTGCGCCACACTCCCCCGCGCCGGCCACCGGGCCGGCGCCGTTTCCCGTCCCTGGAGCCCCGCATGACGCCAAGCCCTGCCCCCGATCTGGACAACTACCGGGCCATCGCCGACGCCATCGCCACGCTGTTCTTCCCCCACGCCGAAGTGGTCGTGCACGACCTGCGCACGCAGACGATCGACTACATCGCGCACAACCTGTCCAAGCGTTCGGTGGGCGACGATTCGGCCCTGGAGGACATGCTCGAAGAAGGGGTCGAGGAGCGGAACATCGGCCCCTACGAGAAGCTCAACTGGGACGGTCAGAAGATCCGCTCGGTGAGCACCGTGCTGCGCGATGCCGAAGGCAAGCCGGTGGCGGTGCTGTGCATCAACCTGAACATCTCCCTGTTCGAGTCGGCCAAGGCGGCGCTGGACCTGTTCCTTGCCCCCGGCAAGCTGATCCCCCAGCCGGACGCGCTGTTCCGCGACGACTGGCAGGAGCGCATCAACACCTTCCTCCACAGCTGGATGCGCCAGCGCCAGCTCGGCCTCAACCTGCTGACCCGCGAGCACAAGCGCGAGCTGGTCCTGGCCCTGCATGCCGAGGGCGCCTTCAAGGGCAAGAGCGCCGCCAACTACGTGGCCAACGTCCTCAACATGGGCCGCGCCACGGTCTACAAGCACCTGCGCGAACTCAAGGAAGAACCCGAAACCGATAGGTAGGGGCCATTCGTTGCGCCAGCCCCGTAGCCCGGGCTTCAGACCGGGACGTGCACGCGAAACCCGGACTGAAGTCCGGGCTACGTCTGCTGCATCCCCTTCCTATCAATCCCCGTAGATATCGAAATCGAAGTACTTCGCCTGGATCGTCTGGTAGGTGCCGTTGGCGCGCAGGGCCTTGATGGCGGCGTCCAGCTTGTCGCGCAGTGCGGTGTCGCCCTTGCGCACGGCGATGCCGGCGCCTTCGCCGAAGTAGCGAGGGTCGTTCAGCACCGGGCCGACGAGGGCGTAGCCCTTGCCGTTCTCGGTCTTGAGGAACCCCTCGTTGAGCGGGAACACGTCGGCCAGCACCGCGTCCAGGCGTCCGGAGAGCAGGTCCAGGTAGATCTCGTTCTGGGTGCTGTAGCGCACCACCTTCACGCCCTTGGGCTCCAGCACCTCGGTGGCGAAGCGGTCGGTGGTGGTGGAGCGCTGGGTGCCGACGGTCTTGCCCGCCAGGCTGGCGAAGCCGTCGTCGACGCTGCTACCGGCCTTCATCGCCAGCCGTGCGGGGCTGTAGTAGTACTTGCCGGTGAAGTCGACCGACTTGCGGCGTTCCTCGGTGATGGTCATGGACGAGAGGATGGCGTCCACCTTCTTCACCTTCAGCGAGGGGATCAGCCCGTCGAACTCCTGCTCCACCCACTGGCATTGCACCTTCATCTCCGCGCACAGGGCGTTGCCGATGTCGTAGTCGAAGCCGGCGATCTGCCCGTCGGGCGTTTTGTAAGCAAAGGGCGGGTAGGCCGCCTCGATGCCGATGCGCAACGGCTTGTCGGCCGCGAACACGGTGGAGGCCAAGAGGCCGAGGGCAAGGCTGCCAAGGAGGACGAGTTTCTTCATGGTGCGACTCCCGCTGTGCATGTGTGGGCCCGGCCGTTCAGGGGCGAGCCGTTTCGTGGTGGGCGTTGAAGGAGGGCAGTGACCGGCACCTGCGGCTGGCGCAGGTACCCGGCGTGGAGAAGGAAAAGGGGATCGCGCGGCACGGCGACACCTTGTTATTGGAATTTCAGTCCACTCTGGACTTTTATGTACATATCGTCAATCGGCCGCTCAATGGCCGGCACGGCTGACCCAGGTCATGCCATGACCCGACGGGGCGTCTAGGCTGCCTACAGGCAACCCAACGGGAGAGGCAGGCCATGGACCACGTACACCTGATGATCGCGCTGCTGGTGGCGGGCTTCCTGTTGCTGGGCATCGGCTTCAGCAACCGGGAGAAGGAATGGGGGGTGTGGCTGACGGGGCTGGGCACGGCGTCCATGTTCATGCCCATCGTCTTCAAGATGTACATCGAGCTGGGCTGAGCCTCAGCTCTCGGGGGTATCCCAGCGCTTCGCAGCGGCCTGGTCGCTGCAGCGGCCTTCGACCCAGCGGGGGCCGTCGGGGGTGTCTTCCTTCTTCCAGAACGGCGCGCGGGTCTTGAGGAAGTCCATGACGAAGTTGCACGCATCGAACGCGGCCTGGCGGTGGGCGCTGGCGGTGCCGACGAAGACGATGGGCTCGCCCGGCTCCAGCCGGCCGATGCGGTGGAGGATGTCGATGTTGAGCAGCGGCCAGCGGGCCGAGGCCTCGTCCGCGATCTTCTGCAGCGCCTTCTCGGTCATGCCCGGGTAGTGCTCGAGGAACATCCCGGCCACGTCCTGGCCGTCGTTGAAGTCCCGCACGTAGCCGACGAACCCCACCACCGCACCGACGCCGACGTTGGCGGCGTGCAGGGCATTGAGTTCAACGCCCGGGTCGAAGGCAGCGCTCTGCACGCGAATGGCCATGTCAGCCTCCGGTCACGGTGGGGAAGAAGGCCACTTCGTCGCCTTCGGCCAGCGCCTCGTCGAGGCTGCACAGCTCCTGGTTGCGGGCACACATGAGGTTCTGCTCGTCGAGCACCGCCCACACGCCGCCGCGCGCCGCGAGGTGCTGGCGCAGGTCGTCGAGGCGGGCGAAGGCCGGGTCCCAGGCCAGTTGCTCGCCGTCCAGGCCGAGGGCCTCGCGGTAACGGGCGAAGTACTGCACACGGATCATGGTCACGCCTCCGCCTGGTAGTGGCCGCTCTTGCCGCCGAGCTTTTCCAGCAGCCGCACGGACTCGATGGTCATGCCCCGATCCACGGCCTTGCACATGTCGTAGAGGGTCAGCGCAGCGACGCTGGCGGCGGTGAGGGCCTCCATCTCCACGCCGGTCTGCCCGGCCAGCTTGCAGCGGGCGACGATGTGCACCACGTCGTCGCCTTCGGCAGCCAGCTCCACCTTGACGCTGGTGAGCATCAGCGGATGGCACAGGGGGATGAGGTCGGACGTCTTCTTCGCCGCCTGGATGCCGGCGATGCGCGCCACGGCGAACACGTCGCCCTTGGGATGGCCGCCGGCCTGGATCATCGCCAGGGTTTCCGGGCGCATGCGCACCCGCGCTTCGGCCGTCGCCTCACGGGCGGTCACCGCTTTTTCGGTGACGTCGACCATGTTGGCGCGGCCTTGGGAATCGAGATGGGTCAGCACTGCAAGTCTCCTCGGGCGACCCGGTGGGAGCGGGCCGCAGGAGGCGAATTGTATACAGAAGAGCCGGCGGCGGTCGCGCTTTCGCCGCCGGGCGGGTGAGCGCCCGGCGGCGACGGCGGCTACATGTGGGCTTCGGCGTATTCGGCGAGCACCGAACGCGGGACGCCCTGGAGGGTGATGTGAACGCCGTGGGGGAAATCCTTGAAGCGTTCGGTCAGGTAGGTCAGGCCCGAGCTGGGCGCCGACAGGTAGGGGGTGTCGATCTGCGCGAGGTTGCCCAGGCAGATCACCTTCGAGCCGGTGCCGGCGCGGGTGATGATGGTCTTCATCTGGTGCGGGGTGAGGTTCTGGCACTCGTCGATGATGATCAGACTCTGCTGGAAGCTGCGCCCGCGGATGTAGTTCAGCGATTTGAACTGCAGCGGCACCTTGCTGAGGATGTAGTCCACGCTGCCATGGGTGCTCTCGTCATCCATGTGCAGGGCTTCGAGGTTGTCGGTGATGGCGCCCAGCCAGGGCTCCATCTTCTCGGCCTCGGTGCCGGGCAGGAAGCCGATCTCCTGGTCCAGCCCCTGCACGCTGCGGGTGGCGATGATGCGCCGGTAGCGCTTGGTCACCATGGTCTGCTCGATGGCTGCGGCCAGCGCCAGGATGGTCTTGCCCGAGCCGGCGGCGCCGGAGAGGTTGACCAGGTGGATGTCCGGGTCCAGCAGCGCGTACAGCGCCAGCGCCTGGTACACATCACGCGGGCGCAGGCCCCAGGCTTCCTGGTGCAGCAACGGCTCCTGGTGCAGGTCGAGGATGGTCAGCTCGGTGCCCTGGATGCCCTTGATCCAGCCGACGAAGCCCTGCTCGTCAACGATGAACTCGTTGACGTGCACCGCCGGCAGGTTGTCGGTGAGCTGCACCCGGTGCCAGGTGCGGCCATGGTCCTGGCGGGTCTCCACCTTGCTGACGCGCTCCCAGAAGGACCCGGGCATGTCGTGGTAGCCACGGGACAGCAGGGAGACGTCGTCCACCAACTGGTCGGTGTGGTAGTCCTCGGCATCGATGCCACAGGCACGCGCCTTCAGGCGCATGTTGATGTCCTTGGTGACCAGCACCACGGACAGGCCGGGCCGGCGGGTCTTCAGCTCCACCAACTGATTGATGATGCGGTTGTCGTTGAGGTTGTCCGGCAGCCAGGTGATGGGGGCTGCGCTCTTGCTCATGAGGATCGAGAGAAAGCCGCAGGGGCCGCTCTTCTCGCGCTGGATCGGTACGCCGTGCTCCACCTGCTCGGGGGTCGCGCCACCGAGGATCTTGTCGATGAGGCGAATGGCCTGCCGGCATTCGGCGGCCACGCCCTGCTTGCCACTCTTGAGCTTGTCCAGTTCCTCCAGCACCGTCATGGGGATGGCAACGTGGTGTTCTTCGAAGTTGAGGAGGGCGTTGGGATCGTGGATCAGAACGTTGGTATCGAGGGCATAGAGGGTTGGAGCGGTGGGGCGGGCGCGTCCGTGGTCATCCATACTCGGTCACCTTCTTGTCGGTCCGGGCGACGGAATGCCGGTACGGCGCTCCGCCGAGGAAGGACTGCCGCCCTGCCTGTCCGGGTCATGCCGGGAGCCAGGGACGCCATGAGAAGGATGAGGGCCTGGGGCCGCCACCCTGCTCAGGATTCGGCGGTCTGATTCGTTAATAACCCAAGAGAGATGACAGAAAAAAGAACTTTTTGGTCGGCAAAACCCTTTTTTTATCCTTCGACGAATAACCCTTGGCGCCGGGCAGGAGCGTCGCTAAAGTCCGAAGTCCCCCCTGCCCGTGCTGCCCCGCCCCTTCAGCGGTAGGTGTTGCAAGGCATCCAGTCCACACCCGCCAGGGCCGTCCGGTCCTTCAGCCAGGGCAGCGCCGCCAGCGCCTTCGGGTGGATGTCATGGAACAGCACCACGCCCCGGCGCCACAGCAGCATCAGGTTCAGTACCCGCTGCGCCGCCTCGTCGCCGCTGATGCGGGCGTTCCAGTCCTGCGAATCGATGTTCCACAACGCCACCGTCAGCCCCTGGGCGGCGAAGAACGCTCCGCTGTCGGCACGACGCTGGCCATAGGGCGGGCGGAACAGCGGCACGGCGTTGTCCGGCAGCGTGCGGGCCACCAGGTCGCGCACCCGCACCACCGAGTCCTGCCACTGCGCCCAACTGCTGTGGGACTTGTGCTCCCAGCCGTGCAGCCCGACGCACTGGCCGGCGTAGAGCTGGCGCATCGCCTCCGGCGAGGTCTTGCCCAGGCGGGTCTGGAACCCCTGTCCCAGCACGTAGAAGGTCGCACTCATGTGCTGCTCACGCAGCCAGGTGGTGAGGCGATCGCTGAGGCCGTCACGGGGCGTCGGGCCATCGTCGAAGGTGAGCAGGAACTGCCGGTCCTTCAGCTCGTCGCCATTGCGCTCCCGCTCGGAGAACAGACCGATCTCGCTGCTGATGCGCGGGAACAGCGCCGCCAGGCGCATCTGCTCGTCCAGGTAGCGCAGGTGGAAGCCTCGGCTGGCCTCGGACCAGGCGAAAAATGGCGAATCCGGCGCCACCTCGAAGCGCCGGGCGCGCTCGCGCAAGGCCGCCTCGTCGGCTGCCGGCTCACAGAACGGCCGCGTGGCGTTGCAGCCCTGGCTGGCCAGCCGGTAGTTCTCCGCCAGGCGCGCCCAGAAGCGCTTGCGCACCGTGGCGATGCCGTCCAGGTCCACCGCCTTCAGGCCCAGACGTTGCTGCCAGGCGGCGGCGTCCAGCCCCTCGCTCTGCAGCAGGGTCTGGGCGAAGACCAGGATCTCGCCCCGGGAGGCGTCATCGAAGGCCGCTGGCGAATCCAGCGCAGCGGGCCAGGTGGAGCGGTCGATCAGGGCGATGCGGCTGGGGCCGGCGGCCTGGGCGAAGGTGGCACCGAGCAGTGCGGCACCGAAAGCGAGGGTACGGAACATGGCGTTCTCCGTTCACGGCAGCGGAAACGAACGCGCCCCCGAAGGGGCGCGCTGTCAGCAGGGAGGGATCAGTGGCGGTCCTGAACCCGTTGGATCGCCTTGTCGTACACCGGGTTCGCCTTCTGCTCCTTGGCCAGGTGGTAGTGGCGCAGGGCATCGTCGTACTGCTCGGCCGCCTCGTAGATGCGGGCGATGTTGTAGTAGGAGCTGGCGCGCACGGTGGCCGCGTTGGCGCCAGTGGCCAGGGCGATGGCCTTGCGGTTGGCCCAGATGGCCTCGGCGGTGCGGTTGGCCTTCTGGTAGGCCAGGCCGAGGTTGCTGTAGGCCTGGCCGTAGTTGGCATCCAGCTCGATGGCCTGGCGGTAGAGGTCGATGGCCAGGTCCAGCTTGCCTTCGTGGTAGGCCGCCTCGCCCTTGCGGTTCAGCGCCTTGGCATCACCCTGGGCAGCCTGGGAAGCCGCCTGCGCGGCCACGCTGCGGCCCTCGTTGAGCAGCGGCTCGATGTCGCCCAGCACGTAAGCCGCGTCCTTCGCCTGGCTGCCCTCCAGGGTGTTGATGTCCTGGAAGTCGCCGGACGCGGTGATGCGGAACACCTTCCACAGGTTGCCGCGCTGCTCCTTGGGCACGTAGTAGGTGCGCACCAGGGACTGGCCGACGTAGACGAACACCTTCGCCTGGCTGCCCGCCAGTGCCTTGGAGGACGGGTTGTCCCTGTTGGTGAAGTCATGCACCGCGTAGACGTAGGTCTCGCCGTAGCGCTTCTTGTGCAGGGTGATGGTCTCCGGGCCGTAGCTGTCGGTGTCGTCCACGTCCAGGTCGGCGTCGGTGCCTTCCTTCTCGGCGAAGTAGATGTGGTTGCCCGGGTAGGCGATGTGGGAGTCCAGGTCCTCCGGCTTCTCGCCCCAGCTCAGCACGATGCGCAAGCCGTCCAGGTCCTTCATCACCGGGCTGATGGCATAGGTCATGCCGGTGCACGGGCACTTGGCGACGAGGTTGGAGTAGCCGTCCTTCTTCACGATCACCAGGCTTTCCGGGTCATCGGCAAAGCTGCTGTCCAGGGTCACGCGGCCCTGGGCGTCGGTACGGCCGGTCACGGTCTGGGCACCGTTCTTCTGCAACAGCACCTCGGCGCCGGCGATCTTCTCGTCCTTCACCACGGCGCTCAGCACCTCGATGGATACCGGCGCGGCCTGAGCCACCACGGCACCGGAAGCGAACAGCAGGGAAAGTGCGATACGCGAGAGGGTCTTCACAACGACCTCCTTGTCAGTCGGGGAATGGGCGGCCAGGGCCGCGGGGGAGCGCACTATAGCGCAGCCTCCCGGCCCGGTGTGTGACGCGGGGCATGGCCCCTGTCCACTCAATCGGGGCGATAGGTGGAGCCTGCCCGGGCAAGTCCCTACAATCGCGCCATTGCCGAAGGAGACAAGCCGATGCTGATGGTGATTTCGCCCGCCAAGACCCTGGACTACGAAACCCCACCGGTCACCGACCGCTACACCCAACCCCGCCACCTGGACCACGCCCAGGAGCTGATCCAGCAACTGCGCACCCTGGCCCCGGCCGACATCGCCCAACTGATGCACCTGTCCGACAAGCTCGCCAGCCTCAACGCCGCGCGCTACGGAAGCTGGCACCCCGACTTCACCCCGGAGAACGCCAAGCAGGCCCTGCTCGCCTTCAAGGGTGACGTCTACACCGGCCTCGACGCCGAAAGCTTCGAGGACAGCGACTTCGACTTCGCCCAGCGCCACCTGCGCATGCTCTCCGGCCTCTACGGCCTGCTGCGCCCGCTGGACCTGATGCAGCCCTATCGCCTGGAAATGGGCACCAAGCTGGCCAACGCCCGGGGCAAGGACCTCTACGCCTTCTGGGGCGAACGCATCAGCACCTGGCTCAACGAAGCCCTGGCCGAACAGGGCGACAACGTCCTGCTCAACCTGGCCTCCAACGAATACTTCAGCGCCGTGAAGCGCAAGGTGCTGGACGCCCGCATCATCGACACCGAATTCAAGGACCTGAAGAACGGCCAGTACAAGATCATCAGCTTCTACGCCAAGAAGGCCCGTGGCCTGATGGCCCGCTACGTGATCAAGGAGCGCCTCACCGACCCGCAGGGCCTGAAGGACTTCGACTACCAGGGCTACCGCTTCGCCGCCGAAGCCTCCAGCGAGAACAAGCTGGTGTTCCTGCGCGACACCCCGCAGGACTGACCCGCCCCCTCGCCCCTCCTCCCCCGGAGGGGCCACTTGCCTCCCCCCGCTTACACCCCCGACCCGATGAAAGGTCTTATAACCATTCCGCCCAATGCACTTAAAACTTCATCGCTCACCGGCGAAGTTTGATATCACCGTGCAATAACAAATGCTCACCCTCATCGGGTAAATCCCAACTCCACTGCCGCCCTCTACACCGGCCATTACAGCGCAAACCCGCGCCACGCCCGGCATTTGAAAGTTTGAACTTCCCCATAAACTTTAAACAAACAAAGTTTGCCATCACCGTGATGCCAAACTTACCGCTTATCGAAAAAGTGAAACACCGCAAAATATTGACGAATGACCGGAACTATCCAACTGGCCCCACACTCATAAACCGCGATACATAATTCTTCATATTTCCGTTTCTTACTGATTATGAAAACTGCCCCCGCTATCGGAACACTCCGAGGGGGTAGTCATGCGTAACGGAAAGTTCCACTTGAACAAGGAGTGCAACGCCATTCTCGACGAGTGACATAAAAACCAGGGGCCAGAGCCGTTGAGGTGATCAGTCCAGGACTCTCTGGAACCAGCGTCATTACAGGCTCCGCTTCAGGTACCCGCAGTTTCGGTGCCCGGTATCCGTCATGCCTGCACGCAGTGGAAAGTTGCTGTTTGGTGACAACTGCAGAAACGGCCGTGGCCAATAAGCCACTTATTAACACGTACTTAATGGAATGAGGTGATAGCGATGCGTATCAGCATCTTTGGTTTGGGCTACGTCGGTGCAGTGTGTGCCGGTTGCCTGTCCGCTCGTGGTCATGAAGTTGTCGGCGTGGATGTTTCCAGCACCAAGATCGACCTGATCAACAAAGGCAAATCCCCCATCGTCGAACCGGGCCTGGAAGAGCTGCTGCAACAGGGCCTGAAGACCAACCGCCTGCGCGGCACCACCGATGTCGCCGCCGCCGTGCGCGATACCGACATGTCCTTCATCTGCGTCGGCACCCCGAGCAAGAAGAACGGCGATCTGGGCCTGGAATACATCGAAGGCGTCTGCCGCGAGATCGGCTTCGCCCTGCGCGACAAGGCCGAGCGCCACACCGTCGTGGTCCGCAGCACCGTCCTGCCGGGCACCGTGAAGAACGTGGTGATCCCGATCATCGAAGACTGCTCCGGCAAGCAGGCCGGCGTCGACTTCGGCGTCGCGGTGAACCCCGAGTTCCTGCGCGAAAGCACCGCCATCAAGGACTACGACTTCCCGCCCATGACCGTCATCGGCGAACTGGACACCGCCTCCGGCGACCTGCTGGAAACCCTCTACCGCGAACTGGACGCCCCGATCATCCGCAAGGACATCGAGGTCGCCGAGATGATCAAGTACACCTGCAACGTCTGGCACGCCGCCAAGGTCACCTTCGCCAACGAGATCGGCAACATCGCCAAGGCCGTCGGGGTCGATGGCCGCGAAGTGATGGACGTGGTCTGTCAGGACCACAAGCTCAACCTCTCCAAGTACTACATGCGCCCCGGCTTCGCCTTCGGCGGCTCCTGCCTGCCCAAGGACGTGCGCGCCCTCAGCTACCGCGCCAGCTCCCTGGACGTCGACGCCCCGCTGATCGGCTCGTTGATGCGCAGCAACTCGGCCCAGGTGCAGAAGGCCTTCGACATCATCGCCGCCCAGGACAAGCGCAAGGTTGCCCTGCTCGGCCTGTCGTTCAAGGCCGGCACCGACGACCTGCGCGAGAGCCCCCTGGTGGAGCTGGCCGAGATGCTCATCGGCAAGGGCTTCGACCTGCGCATCTACGACCGCAACGTCGAATACGCCCGCGTCCACGGCGCCAACAAGGACTACATCGAATCGAAGATCCCCCACGTCTCGTCCCTGCTCGACAGTGACTTCGACGGCGTCGTCGACAACGCCGAGGTGATCGTCCTGGGCAACCGCGACGAGCTCTTCGCCCCCCTTGCCCAGCGCGCCCCCGAAGGCAAGCACGTGATCGACCTGGTGGGCTTCATGCCCAAGGCCAGCCACGGCAACGCCGAAGGCATCTGCTGGTAACCGCGACCGCTTCAGCGCAACGCGATGACGCACCTTGGGCGAGCGAAACAATGACAAGCAGCGCCCACGCCCGAGGTCCGTCCAGCGTTCACGAAGGAATGGATGAATCAATGGACAAGCTCAAGCGAAGCCTCACCGAGGCAGCCGGCTGGCTGTTCTTCCTGACGGGCCTGATGCTGCTCGCGCTGGCGCTGCCCCGCTCGGTGTTCGACCCCGAGTCCAAGCACTTCCTGCTGCTCATCGGCGTGGTCGGCATCTGGCGCTATTCCATGGGCGCCCTGCACTTCCTGCGCGGCACCCTGTTCCTCTACGTCGTCTATCCCTGGCAGCGCCGCCAGGTGCGCAAGCTCGGCGCAGCGGCCGACCCCTCCCACGTCTACCTGCTGGTCACCAGCTTCCGCATCGACGCCCTGACCACCGCCATGGTCTACCGCTCGGTGATCCAGGAAGCCATCGACTGCGGCTACCCCACCACCGTGGTCTGCTCCATCGTCGAACTCTCCGACGAGCTGCTGATCAAGAACCAGTGGAACCGCCTGGCCCCGCCGGAGCGCGTCAAGCTGGACTTCGTGCGCATCCCCGGCACCGGCAAGCGCGACGGCCTGGCCTACGGCTTCCGCGCCATCTCCCGGCAACTGCCCGACGACGACGCCGTGGTCGCCGTGGTGGACGGCGACACCGTGCTCACCCAGGGCGTGGTGAAGAAGACCGTGCCCTGGTTCAAGTACTTCCCCAACGTCGGCGGCCTCACCACCAACGAGTTCTGCGAGGTGCGCGGCAGCTACCTGATGAGCGAATGGCACAAGCTGCGCTTCGCCCAGCGCCACCTCAACATGTGCTCCATGGCGCTCTCCAAGCGCGTGCTGACCATGACCGGGCGCATGTCGGTATTCCGCGCCAGGGTGGTCACCGACCCCGGTTTCATCGCCGACGTGGAGAGCGACCACCTCGACCACTGGCGCCTGGGCCGCTTCCAGTTCCTCACCGGTGACGACAAGTCCAGTTGGTACAGCCTGATGCGCCTGGGCTACGACACCTTCTACGTGCCGGACGCCGCCATCAACACCGTCGAGCACCCGCCGGAGAAGAGCTTCATCAAGGCCAGCCGCAAGCTGATGTTCCGCTGGTACGGCAACAACCTGCGGCAGAACACCCGCGCCCTGGCCCTCGGCCCACGTCGCCTCGGCTGGTTCACCACCCTGGTGCTCAGCGACCAGCGCGTGTCCATGTGGACCTGCCTGCTGGGCCTGGCCGTCGCGGTGATCGCCAGCCTCAAATACAGCATCGCCTACCTGCTCGTGTACCTGCTGTGGATCGGCCTCACCCGCCTCATCCTCACCCTGCTGCTCAGCGTCACCGGGCACCCCATAGGACCGGCCTACCCGCTGATCCTCTATTACAACCAGATCGTCGGCGCGCTGGTGAAGATCTACGTCTTCTTCCGCCTGGACCAGCAGTCCTGGACGCGCCAGAACACCAAGCTCAACCGGGACCTGGCCAGCTTCACCCGCTGGTTCAACACCTGGTCTTCCCGTGCCATGACCTTCACCGCCAGCAGCGTCTTCGTTGCCACGCTGATGGCGTTCGTGTGACCGAACCCGATAGGAAATCCAGACCATGAATACAGCCGTCAACGTCAATGTGGTGCACGAATCCGAAGCCCAGCGCCAGCACGCCCGGGTCAAGCTCCCCGCCAAGGTGCGCTACCTGGTGGGCAAGGAGCGTGTCGAGCACCGCCTGCTCGACCTCTCCGCCGGCGGGTTCGCCTTCCAGGTGGAACCGGGGCAGAAGGTCCAGGTGGGCGACTACCACCAGGGCCGCATGCAGTTCCAGGTGGACAACCTCAGCCTCGGCCTGGACATCGAATTCCAGGTGCGCTTCCTCGACCCCCAGCAGGAGCGCGCCGGCTGCCAGTTCCACAACCTCAAGCCGCGTGACATCGCCACCCTGCGCTACCTGATCAGCGCCCACCTCTCGGGCGAAGTGGTCAGCGCCGGCGACATCCTCAACACCCTGCAGCGCGAGAACTTCACCAAGCCGCGCAAGAACGGCAGCGGCGGTGGCATGGACCTGCTCGGCCGTCTGCGCGCCGTCACCTTCAGTGCCGGCCTGTTCCTCGTCGGCCTGGCCGCCTTCGGCTTCATCTTCAAATCCCTGTATGGCCTGTACTTCGTCACCCACGCCGAATCCGGCATGGTCGCCGTGCCCGCCATGCAGATCACCATGCCCCGCGAAGGCACCGTGCAGAGCCTGATCGGCGGCGAAGGCACCGTGGTGCAGAAGGGCGCCCCGATCGCCTCCTTCTCCTCCACCATGCTGGAGATGCTCAGGGGCCACCTGACCGACGACCAGCTTGCCCCCGCCAACGTCGAGGAACTGTTCGGCAAGCAGATGAAGGGCACCCTCACCAGCCCCTGCAACTGCAAGGTCGCCCGCCAACTGGTCGCCGACGGCCAGTTCGCCGGCAAGGGCGACGTGATCTTCGAACTGGTCCCCCAGGACTTCGAAGCCACCGTCAGCGCCCGCTTCCCCTACCGCAACTTCGCCCAGGCCAAGCCCGGCGCCAGCGTCACCTTCCAGGTGGCCGGCGAAGACACCCCGCGCCACGGCAAGATCATCAGCTCCAGCCTGATCGACAGCGGCCTGTCCTCCGACATCCGCGTCGTCATCCAGCCCGACCAGGTACTGGACAGCAAGCTCGCCGGACAGCCCGTCGAAGTCAGCATCGACCGCGGCCCCTCCTTCGACTGGATGATCCACCGCGCCCTGGCGGCCGGCTTCTGAGGAGGACACCCGTGGCGACCCTTCCCTCCCGCACCCTGCTGCTCGGCGTCGCCGTCGCGCTGGCCGGCTGCGCCGGCCTGCCCGACCAGCGGCTGGCCAGCGAAGCGCTCAAGCGCGGCGACACCGCCACCGCCGAGCGCAACTTCCGCCAGCTCGCCGAGCTCGGCTACGTCAACGCCCAGGTCGGCCTCGCCGACCTGCAGGTGGGCAGTGGCGACCCGGAGCAGATGCGCCAGGCCGAGCAGACCTACCGCCAGGCCATGGACCAGTCGCCGCGCGCCAAGGCCCGCCTCGGCAAGCTGCTGGCGCGCAAGCCCGACAGCACCCCGGCCGAACGCCAGGAAGCCGCCCGGCTGCTGGAAGACGCCTACAAGGCCGGCGAGCCCAACAGCCTGCTGCCCCTGGTGATGCTCTACCTCACCTTCCCCCAGGACTTCCCCGGCGTGAACGTGCAACAGCGCATCGCACAGTGGCGCGCCGAGGGTCAGCCCCAGGCCGAACTGGCGCAGATCCTCTACTACCGGACCCAGGGCACCTACGACCAGCACCTGGCCGAGATCGAGGACATCTGCACCCGCAACCTGCAGCAGGCCGACGCCTGCTACGTCGAACTGGCCACCGTCTACAGCAAGCAGGGCAAGGGCGACGCGCGCCAGGCCCTGGTGGAGCAGGTCATGGCCCGCTACGCCGCCGGCACCCTGCCCGCCCAGCGTGTCGACTCGGTGGCCCAGGTGCTGGCCGACGCCGAGCTGGGCAAGCCTGACGAAGGCCAGTCCCAGGACATGCTCGAACGCATCGCCCCGGCCTACCCGCCGGCCTGGGTCAGCCTCGCCAAGCTGCTCTACGAATACCCGGGCCTGGGCGACATCGACACGATGATGAACTACCTCGACCACGGCCGCGAAGCCGCCCAGCCGCGCGCCGAACTGCTGCTCGGCCGCCTCTACTACGAAGGCAAGCTGGTCCCCCTGGACCCGGTGAAAGCCGAACGCCACCTGCTCAAGGCCTCCGCCACCGAGCCCACCGCCAACTACCTGCTGGGGCAGATCTACATCCGTGGCTACCTGGGCGACATCGACCCGGACAAGGCCCTGGACCACCTGCTGAGCGCCGCCCGCAACGGCCAGATCAACGCCGACTACGCCCTCGGCCAACTGTTCGCCCAGGGCAAGGGCATCCGCCCCGACCTGGTCAACGCCTACGTCTTCAGCCAACTGGCCCTGCCCAAGAACACCCCGCAGGCCATCGAGCTGGCGCAGGGCGTGGAACAGCAACTGAGCCCCACCGACCGCGCCCGCGCCGAACAGCGCCTGCGCGAGGAGCGCCAGTTCCGCGGCGTCGCCCTGCAGGACACCACGCAGATGCAGGCCATGCAGACCCCTTGAAGGAACCGACATGACATTCAACCTCTGGACGACCGCCAGCCTCGGCCTGGGCCTCACGCTTCTGTCCACCAGCAGCGCCTTCGCCGTGCAGATGAGCGACAAGAACGTCGGCCTCGACATCAAGATCACCGCCCAGTCCGAAGACGACCGCGACCTCGGCACCCAGAAGGGCGGCGACGTCAGCGGCGTGGGTATCGACCTGCGCCCCTGGGTCTACGCCGAACGGGGTGACTGGAGCGCCTTCGCCATGGGCCAGGCCGTCAGCGCCACCGACATCGTCGAGACCGACACCCTGCAATCCAGCGACACCGACGGCGAACAGGGCGTCCGCGACGACGGCCGCCAGCCGGACAAGAGCTACCTCGCCCTGCGCGAATTCTGGGTCGACTACGGCGGCCTCACCGCCTACCCCGGCGAACACCTGCGCTTCGGCCGCCAGCGCGTGCGCAGCGCCGAAGGCACCTGGTGGGACACCCACATCGAAGCCCTGCGCTGGAGCTTCGACACCACCCTGCTGACCGCCCATGTCGGCGTCGCCGAACGCTTCAGCGAATACCGCACCGACCTCGACGAACTGGCCCCCGAAGACAAGGACCGCCAGCACGTCTTCGGCGACATCGCCACCCAGTGGACCCCGGGCCACTGGGTCGGCCTCAAGCTCCACCACAGCCGCGACACCGGCAGCCTGCCCGACGCCGGCGACGTGGTGGAGCCCCTGGACAAACGCTACACCGGCGACCTCACCTGGGTCGGCATCAACGCCGACGGCGGCTTCTTCGACCGGCGCTCCACCGCCCCGCTGAACTACTGGGCCCAGGCCACCTGGCTCACCGGCGACACCGACGAACTGACTCAGACCGTGATCGGCGACGAACGCCTCGCCAGCGGCTCGCGCAACGTCGACGTCAACGCCTGGGGCGTCGACCTCGGCCTGCGCTGGAACCTCTCCGAGCAATGGAAAGTCGGCGGCGCCTACGCCCGTGGCAGCGGCGGCGGAGATGGCGATAGCTCCCGCCAGTTCCGCCAGACCGGCATGGAGAGCAACCGCTCCAGCTTCACCGGCACCGAAGCCCGCATGCACCGCTTCGGCGAAGCCTTCCGTGGCGAGCTGAGCAACCTGCAGGTGGCCACCGCCTTCGCCTCCTGGCAGTTGCATGACGACTACGACGCCAGCCTCGTCTACCACCGCTTCTGGCGCGTGGACGACAACCAGGACGTCGGCCAGGCCGGCATCACCGCCCCGCTGGAAGACGGCGAGAAGGACATCGGCCAGGAAGTCGACCTGGTGGTGACCCGCTACTTCCGCCAGGGCCTGCTGCCCGCCGGGATGGCCGAGCACCTGGACGACGCCTCCGCCCTGGTACGCCTGCGTGGTGGCGTGTTCAAGCCGGGCGATGCCTACGGCAGCGGCACCGACTCGCTCATGCACCGCGCCTTCGTCGACTTCATCTGGCGCTTCTGATGCCAGCGAGCCCAGGGAGAACAGCCATGCCCCACCTTCTCGCAACCCCCCGGCCGCTCAGCGGCCTGGTGCTCGGCGTGCTGCTGGCCAGCACCCCGTGGGTGCACGCGGCCGAGCCGGCCAAAGGCCTCAAGGAAACCAAGAACTACACCGTCACCAGCGCCCCGGTGGACCAGTTGCACCTGGACCCGCCCGAGCTGCCCGACCTCTCCGGCTACACCCGCCAAGCCATCGAAGCCAAGGTGGACCGACGCACCGCCGGCAAGGTGGTGGTCCGGCGCATGCTCCAGCAGGACGCCCTGAAGGACTTCATCGGCGGCAACGAGCGCATGCGCGACTGGGTCAGCCGCCAACGCGGCATGCCCCAGGCGATCTTCATCGAAGGCGGCTTCGTCACCCCGGCCGACCTGGCCAGGGCCCTGCCCGACAGCCAGTTCGCCGAAACCGCACCGGGCGTCTACATCGCCCGCCTGCCAGTCGTGGTGGCCCAGGGCGCCAGCCTGCGCATCGGCGAAGAGACCCATGATTTCCGCCTGTCCCAGGAGCGCGGCGCATTCCTGGTCAACGACGGCAAGCTGTTCATCACCGGCACCAGGCTGACGGCCTGGCGCGAGCAGGACGACACCCCGGCCTGGTTCCGCACGCCCTCGGAGTTCCGCCCGTTCCTGGTCTCCTGGGGCGGCAGCGAGCTGTACATCGCCGACAGCACCGTCACCAGCCTGGGCTACGACAACTCCAAGTCCTATGGCGTCGCCATCACCCAGTACACCCCCGGCATGCACGCGCGCCTCAAGCGCCCGGAACCCACCGGCTGGCTGCTGAACTCGGAGTTCGTCGACCACTGGTACGGCTTCTACTGCTACGAAGCCCGCGACGTGGTCATCAAGGGCAACACCTACCGCGACAACATCGTCTACGGCATCGACCCCCACGACCGTTCCCACGGCCTGGTCATCGCCGAGAACACCGTCCACGGCACCCGGAAGAAGCACGGCATCATCATCTCCCGCGAGGTGGACGACAGTTGGATCATCAACAACAAGACCTACGACAACAAACTCTCGGGCATCGTCATCGACCGCAACTCGGTGAACAACCTGGTGGCCTACAACGAGGTCTACCAGAACCATTCCGACGGCATCACCCTCTACGAGAGCTCCAACAACCTGCTGTGGGGCAACCGGATCGTCGGCAACCAGCGCCACGGCATCCGCCTGCGCAACAGCGTGAACATCCGCCTGTACGAGAACCTGTCCATGGCCAACGGCCTGACCGGCGTCTACGGGCACATCAAGGACCTGTCCAACACCGACCGCGACATCGAGCTGGACCCCTTCGACACCAAGGTCTCGATGATCGTGGTCGGCGGCAAGCTCGCCGGTAACGGCTCCTCGCCCCTGTCCATCGACTCCCCCCTCTCCGTGGAGCTGTACCGCGTGGAAATGCTCGCCCCGAGCAAATCCACCGGCATCAGCTTCGCCGGCGTACTGGGCGAGAAACAGGAGGAAATCCTCGACCTGATGGTGCGCCGCAACAAAGCGGTGCTCATCGACCCCGTCGAAAGCCAGGCCGAACTCCAGGATTGAGGCACACACCACCATGCACAGACACCCCATGAAATGGCTCGCCCCCTCCACCCTCGCCGCCGCCCTGCTGGCCGCGTCCCAGGGGGCCTGGGCCGCGCCCGAATACAGCGTGCAGCGTACCGGCCCCCTGTGCGCCGTCGCCCAGGACCCGAGCGTGTACACCACCAAATACCTGAGCTTCTTCACCGCCCTGGTCCAGGGCCGTGGCGACTGGCTGTTCCGCACCCGCTACGACTTGCGCACCGACTTCGGCACCAGCGCCTTCGGCTACAGCGAGTTCAAGCGCCTGCGCGATGCACTCAAGGCCAAGGGCGTCGAGCTGATGGTGGTCTACCAGCCGACCCGTGGCCTGGTGAACCGCGAACAGCTCACCGAAGCGGAGAAGGCCCGCTTCGACTACGACCTGGCGAAGAAGAACTACCTCAAGGCCGTGGACGACTTCCGCAAGACCGGCATCTGGGTCACCGACCTCTCGCCGCTGTTCGACGAGCAGGGCGTGGACACCGACTACTACTTCAAGGCCGACCACCACTGGACCCCGGCCGGCGCCGACCGCACCGCCAGACTGGTGGCCGAGACGCTGAAGCGGATGCCCGGCTTCGACGAGATCCCCAAAAAGACTTTCGACAGCAAGGTCGTCGGCCTGCTGCCCAAGGCCGGCACCCTGCACAAGACCGCCGGCCAGCTCTGCGGCACCACCTACGCCACCCAGTACGTCGACCGCTACGAAACCGAAGCCTCGGGCGAGGGGGCCAGCGGCGACGCCCTGTTCGGCGACGAATCCAACCCGCAGATCGTCCTGGTGGGCACCAGCAACAGCGGCCCGGCCTACAACTTCGCCGGCTTCCTGCAGCAGCACAGCGGTGCCGAAGTGCTCAACATGGCGGTCAGCGGCGGCGGCTTCGACAGCGCCCTGCTGCAGTACATGAGCAGCGCGGAATTCCACGAGCACCCGCCGAAGATCATCATCTGGGAGTTCGCCACCCACTACGACATGGCGCAGAAGAGCTTCTACCGCCAGGCCCTGCCGCTGGTGAACAACGGCTGCCAGGGCCAGCCGGCGGTGATGCAGCGCAAGGTGCGCATGAAGCCCGGCGCCAACGAAGTCTTCGTCAACGGCCAGAACCAGCCGATCAAGGACATCCGTGGCGGCGACTACCAGGTGGACCTGACCTTCAGCGACCCGACCGTGCACGAGTCCAAGGCCACCGTCTGGTACCTCAACGGCCGCCGCGAGAACTTCAAGATCGAACAGAGCGACCGCGTCGACACCGGCGGCCGCTACGCCTTCGAACTGCGCAACGACCCCGACTGGCGGGACCTCAACGTCCTCGCCCTGGAAATCCACAGCCCCGAAGAGATGCCTGAGAACCTCAGCGTCGACGTGACCCTGTGCAAGCGCCCGGGCCACTCGGGCGAACACCTCGCGGCCAAGGCCGAGTGAGGAAGGAGGTCATCATGAAACCCCGACTCCGGTTGCTCGCCCCCTGCCTGTTCGGCGGCGCCCTGCTCGGCCCCCTCGCCCACGCCGGCGACCTGGTGCCCCCCCCGGGCTACTACACCCCGGTGGACGTCGACGCGCGCAAGGCCGAAAGCTGCGAAGCCCCGCCGCCGCCCTACACCGGCAAGCTGGAGTTCCGCAGCAAGTACGAGGGCTCCAACCGCGCCCGCGCCACCCTCAACCCCACGGCCGAACGGGCCTTCCGCGACAGCACCGCCGACATCACCCGCATGGAGCGCGGGGTCAACAAGATGGTCATGGCGTACATGCGCGAAGGGCAACGCGCGCAACTGGAATGCGCCCTGCAGTGGATGGGCAGTTGGGCCCAGGCCAACGCCCTGCAGAGCACCGAGTACAACCACACCGGCAAGTCCATCCGCAAATGGGCCCTGGGCAGCCTGTCCTCGGCCTACCTGCGGCTGAAGTTCTCCAACTCCCACCCGCTGGCCGGCTACACCCGGCAGAGCCAGCAGATCGAATCCTGGTTCTCGCGCCTGGCCGACCAGACGGTGCACGACTGGAGCGGCCTGCCGCTGAAGAAGATCAACAACCACGCCTACTGGGCCGCCTGGTCGGTGATGGCCACCGCCGTCGCCACCAACCGCCGCGACCTCTTCGACTGGTCCGTCGCCCAGTTCCGCGTCGCCGCCAGCCAGGTGGACAAGGACGGCTTCCTGCCCAACGAACTCAAGCGCGAGCAGCGTGCCCTGGCCTACCACAACTACAGCCTGCCGCCGCTGGCCATGATCGCCGCCTTCGCCCAGGCCAACGGCGTGGACCTGCGCAACGAGAACGACGGTGCCCTGCGCCGCCTCGGCGAAAAGGTCATCGCCGGGGTGGATGACCAGGAACCCTTCGACGACAGGACCGGCAAGGACCAGGACATGGAGGACCTGGAGAAGCGCGCCAAGTTCGCCTGGCTCGAACCCTGGTGCGCCCTCTACGGCTGCAAGCCCGAGACCCTGCGCTGGAAGGACTCCATGGCCCCCTACAAGACCTTCCGCCTGGGGGGCGACATCACCCAGGTGTTCCACCCGAAGAAGGAGGGCGGCAGCTGATCCGGTGCCCTCCCCCACCCGGGGGAGGCGCCTGAAAGAACCAACCGACCGCGCAGCAGACGCGGCGGCGCAAGGATTTGAACGCCACACCCTGGGGAGGGACTGGCGGATCGCACACCGGGCCGGAGGTCCGGCGGCGGTCCAGTAATTCGACGTTCAGTGGAGAGACTCGGATGGTCTTTTCTTCCAACGTGTTCCTGTTCCTGTTCCTGCCGATCTTCCTCGGCTTGTACTACCTGGTCGGGACGCGCTATCGAAACCTGCTCCTGCTCATCGCCAGCTACGTGTTCTACGCCTGGTGGCGGATCGACTTCCTGGCGCTGTTCGCCGCCGTCACGGTGTTCAACTACTGGATCGGCCTGCGCATCGGCGCCGCCGGGGTGCGCACCAAGCCCGCGCAGCGCTGGCTGCTGCTCGGCGTCGCGGTGGACCTGTGCGTGCTGGGCTACTTCAAGTACGCCAACTTCGGCGTGGAGACCTTCAACGCGATCTTCACCCAGTTCGGCCTGGAGCCCTTCGTCATCACCCACATCCTGTTGCCGATCGGGATCTCGTTCTACATCTTCGAGTCCATCAGCTACATCATCGACGTGTACCGGGGCGACACCCCGGCCACCCGCAACCTGGTGGACTTCGCCGCCTTCGTGGCGATCTTCCCGCACCTGATCGCCGGCCCCGTGCTGCGCTTCCGCGACCTGGTGGACCAGTTCAACCACCGCACCCACACCGTCGACAAGTTCGCCGAGGGCTGCACCCGGTTCATGCAGGGCTTCATCAAGAAGGTCTTCATCGCCGACAGCATCGCGCCCATCGCCGACCACTGCTTCGCCCTCTCCGACCCCACCACGGGCGACGCCTGGCTCGGCGCCCTGGCCTACACCGCGCAGTTGTACTTCGACTTTTCCGGCTACAGCGACATGGCCATCGGCCTGGGCCTGATGATGGGCTTCCGCTTCATGGAGAACTTCAACCAGCCCTACATCAGCCAGTCCATCACCGAGTTCTGGCGGCGCTGGCACATCAGCCTCTCCACCTGGCTGCGGGACTACCTGTACATCAGCCTGGGCGGCAACCGCGGCACCACCTTCCAGACCTACCGCAACCTGTTCCTCACCATGTTGCTGGGCGGCCTGTGGCACGGCGCCAACTTCACCTACATCATCTGGGGCGCCTGGCACGGCGCCTGGCTGGCCATCGAACGCGCCCTGGGCGTGGACGCCGCGCCGAAGGTGATCAACCCGCTGCGCTGGGCCTTCGCCTTCCTGCTGGTGGTGATCGGCTGGGTGATCTTCCGCGCCGAGAACCTCGACGTCGCCTGGCGCATGTACGCCGCCATGTTCAGCTTCGGCGAACTGGGCCTGTCCGAACTCAACCGCGCCCAGCTCACCAGCCTGCAGATCGCCACCCTGGTGCTCGCCTATGCCGTGCTGGCCTGGTTCGGCATCCGCCAGTTCCACGCCAAGCCACTGACCGGCGCGCCCAAGGCCCGTGCCGACGAACACATCGACGCCAACGGCCCGGCCACCGCCCAGCCGCGCAGCCCGCAGGCCGCCGCCGACGACCCGGCCGCCATCGCCTACTCCCCCAGCGGCGCCCTGGTCTGGCAACAGACCTGGATGACCCAGTTGCCGGTGCTGGCCACCCGCATCGCCCTGCTGCTGCTGTTCGCCGCGTCGATCCTGAAGCTCTCGGCGCAGAGCTTCTCCCCCTTCCTCTACTTCCAGTTCTGAAGGGAGCGCACACATGAGCAGACCTGCAAACACCCTCTACATCGTCGCCTTCGCCGCCATGCTGCTGGCCCTGAGCCTGTGGTCCATGCGCGGCATCGTCGGCTTCAGCGTGGCCAGGGAAACCACCGTGCTCAACGGCAAGCTGGCCCATGCCTTCGAGAAGCACTACGACGACGAATTCCCCATCAAGCAGATCGGCACCAACCTCTGGGCCCTGGTGGACTACGGCCTGTTCGGTGAAGGCCGCCAGGGCGTGGTGATCGGCCAGGACGGCTGGCTGTTCTCCGACGAGGAGTTCGACCCGGTGGCCGACGGCGAGCGCCACCTGCGCGACAACCTGGCACTGATCCAGGGCGTGCGCGACGAACTGGACAGCCGGGGCATCAAGCTGGTGCTGGCCATCGTCCCGTCCAAGTCGCGGCTCTACCCCGAGCACGTCGGCCAGGCCCGCCCCACCGCCCTGCGCCAGGACCTCTACGCCCACTTCCGTGGCGCCGTGCGCAAGGCCGGGATCATCGCCCCGGACCTGCTCGGCCCGCTGGAACAGGCCAAGAACAACGGCCAGGTGTTCCTGCGCACCGACACCCACTGGACGCCCCAGGGCGCCGAAGTGGTGGCCCAGCGCCTGGGCCAGGTGGTGCGCGAGCGCGTCAGTCTCTCCGGCAGCGACCAGGCCTTCGTCACCGAAGCGGTGAAGAACGAGGACTACAAGGGCGACCTGACCCGCTTCCTGCCGCTCGACCCGCTGTTCGCCGACCTGATGCCCGCCCCGGACACCCTGCAGAAGCGCGAAACCCGCGCCACAGCCGAGGAGGAATCCGGCGACCTGTTCGGCGACAGCCACGTACCGGTGGCCCTGGTGGGCACCAGCTACAGCGCCAACCCCAACTGGAACTTCGCCGGCGCCCTGCGCCAGTCCCTGCAGCGCGACCTGGTGAACCACGCCGAGGACGGCCACGGCCCGATCCTGCCGATGCTCAAGTACCTCAAGAGCGACGAACTGAAGGACGCCGCCCCCGAGCTGGTGATCTGGGAATTCCCCGAGCGCTACCTGCCCATGCCCAACGACCTGAGCGAATTCGACCCGCAGTGGATCGCCCAGTTGCGCAAGGGCGGTGCCCCCGGCGAGCGCGTCGCCACCACCCATTAACGAACGGGCCTTCGGGTCCCAAGCGCCATGCGCACTGCACCAAAGGAGGAAACACCATGAACCGACAGAAGCAACGCACCTGGACGTCGTATGCCTGCGCCCTGGCCCTGGGCGTCAGCGCCTTTTCCGCCCTGGCTGACGAAGGTGGCCTCTACGGCCCGCAGGCCCCCAAGGGGTCGGCCTTCGTCCGCGCCTACAACGCCGGCGCCAGCGAACTGGACGTCAGCGTCGGCAACGCCGCCCTGAACGACGTCGCCCCGCTGGGCTCCAGCGACTTCAAGTTCCTGCCCGCCGGCAACTACAACGCCCAGGTGGGCAGCGCCAGCATCCCGGTGAAACTGGAGTCCGACCGCTACTACACCCTGGTCAGCCAGCCGGGCGCCGAGCCCAGGCTGGTGGAAGAGCCGGCCTTCAAGAACAAGCAGAAGGCCCTGCTGCGGGTGCAGAACCTCTCCGACGCCAAGCTCACCCTGAAGACCGCCGACGGCAAGACCGCCGTGGTCGCGGACGTCGCGCCCCAGGGCCGTAGCGAGCGCGAGATCAACCCGGTGAAGGTGGGCCTGGCCCTGTTCGACGGCAACCGCAAGGTCAGCGACCTCAAGCCGGTCTCCCTGCAGCGCGGCGAGGTGGTCTGCCTCTACGTCACCGGCAGCGGCGGCAAGCTCTCCCCGGTCTGGGTCAAGCGCCCCGCCGAGTCCTGATCCGCCCCGCCCGGGGCCCAGGCCCCGGGCCACGCTTCGTACCCGCCGCACGAGACAGTGGGACTACAAGACAGAAACCAGTGATCGATGTGATGAGCAACTAATCAATGTTCCCAGGAGAAACACCATGATCCCTGTAATCCTTTCTGGCGGTAGCGGCTCCCGGCTCTGGCCCCTTTCGCGCAAGCAGTACCCCAAGCAGTTCCTCGCCCTGACCGGTGAGAAGACCCTGTTCCAGCAGACCCTCCAGCGCCTGGCCTTCGACGGCATGCAGGCCCCGGTGCTGGTGGCCAACAAGGACCATCGCTTCATCGTCCAGGAGCAGCTCGACGCCATCGGCGTCACCCCGCAGGCCATGCTGCTCGAACCCTTCGGCCGCAACACCGCGCCCGCCGTCGCCATCGCCGCCATGCAGTTGCTGGCCGAGGGCCGCGACGAACTGATGCTGGTGATGCCGGCCGACCACGTGCTGGAAGACCAGCGCGCCTTCCAGCAGGCCCTGACCCTGGCCACCCTCGCCGCCGAGAAGGGCGAGATGGTGCTGTTCGGCGTGCCGGCGCTGCGCCCCGAGACCGGCTACGGCTACATCCGTGGCCAGGCCGGCGGCGAGCTGCCCGAGGGCATCAGCCGGGTCGCCCGGTTCGTCGAGAAACCCGACGCCGAGCGCGCCCAGCAGTACGTCGAGGCCGGTGACTACTTCTGGAACAGCGGCATGTTCCTGTTCCGCGCCAGCCGCTTCCTCGACGAGCTCAAGCACCACGACGTGGACATCTACGACACCTGCCTGCTGGCCCTGGAACGCAGCCAGCGCGAAGGCACCACCGTTACCATCGACGCCGCCACCTTCGCCTGCTGCCCGGACAACTCCATCGACTACGCGGTGATGGAGAAGACCGCCCGCGCCTGCGTGGTGCCGCTCTGCGCCGGCTGGAGCGACGTCGGCAGTTGGAGCTCCATCTGGGAAGTCCACGACAAGGACCCTCAGGGCAACGTCACCAAGGGCGACGTGGTGGTACACGACAGCCGCAACTGCCTGGTGCACGGCAACGGCAAGCTGGTGTCGGTGATCGGCCTGGACGACATCGTCGTGGTCGAGACCAAGGACGCCATGATGATCGCCCACCGCGACCGCGTGCAGGACGTCAAGAAGCTGGTCAACGACCTCGACGCCCAGGGCCGCACGGAAACCCAGAACCACTGTGCCGTTTACCGCCCCTGGGGCTCCTACGACTCGGTGGACATGGGCGGCCGCTTCCAGGTCAAGCACATCACCGTCAAGCCCGGCGCCCAGCTCTCGCTGCAGATGCACCACCACCGTGCCGAGCACTGGATCGTCGTCTCCGGCACCGCCGAGGTGACCTGTGATGACAAGACCTTCCTGCTCACCGAGAACCAGTCGACCTACATCCCCATGACCTCGGTGCACCGCCTGAGCAACCCCGGCAAGATCCCCCTGGAGATCATCGAAGTGCAGTCCGGCAGCTACCTGGGCGAGGACGACATCGAACGCCTGGAAGACGTCTACGGCCGCAGTGAAAACGGCGTGCGCCTCAGCCAGGTGACCACCGCGCGCTGAAGGGCCGACCCCGGAGCCTCCCTCCCCCATCGGGAGGCTCCCGGCGCCTGTGCCAGCAGGTGCCGCCGCACGCACCGCCTCACGGGGCCCGAGCCAGGAATGGCCAACGGCCCCGTGCCTTTTACCCCTGCCGGCCCACGGTTTGCGCTAGCATTGCAGCCTTTCCGTCACGGGCCCTTCCCATGCTCATCGGCGCCATCCTCCTTTTCGCCTGGCTGATCCTGGTCATCCGCCACCCGACCAAGGCGCTGCCCATCTCCCTGGCTGCGGTGCTGGTGATCGGCCTCATGGCCGCCTGGGTGCTGTGGGAAGAGCGCCAGGTGAACGAACAACTGGCCCGCCTCGAGGTCCGCCTCACCTACCAGCCCGACCAGTGCCCCGCCGACCGACCGCTGAAGATCAGCGTGCACAACGGCAGCAACAGCACCCTGCTGGACCTCGCCTGGATCGTGCAGGCCTACCGCCCGGGCGACGACCTCAACCTCGCCGAATCCCCCTACGAGGCCGAGCGCAGCCTCGGCCCGCCGCGCCTGCAGGCCGGTGCCGACTGGCAGGACTGCCTGGCGCTGCCGACGCTGCGCCGTGGCTACCGCGCCGACACGCTGGAGTTCCGCGCCGAACGATTGCATGGCAGATTCGCCGACTGATCGACGTTCCATCACAACAAGACCAACAAGGACACTCGCAATGAGCCAACCCGTCGCCCTCATCACCGGCTGCTCCAGCGGCATCGGCAGGGCCCTGGCCGATGCCTTCAAGGCCGCCGGCTACAACGTCTGGGCCTGCGCCCGCAAGGCCAACGACGTGGACGCCCTGAACGTCGCCGGCTTCACCGGCGTGCAACTGGACGTCAACGACGAAGCCGCCGTGACGCGCCTGGGTGAACGCCTGCAGCAGGAAACGGGGCGGCTCGACGTGCTCATCAACAACGCCGGCTACGGCGCCATGGGCCCATTGCTGGACGGCGGCACCGAAGGCCTGCGCCGGCAGTTCGAAACCAACGTGTTCTCCCTGGTCGGCCTCACCCGTGCCTGCTTCCCCGTGCTGCGCGCCAGCCGTGGCCTGGTGGTCAACATCGGCAGCGTCTCCGGCGTGCTGGTCACCCCCTTCGCCGGCGCCTACTGCGCCTCCAAGGCCGCCGTGCACGCCCTCTCCGACGCCCTGCGCCTGGAACTGGCGCCCTTCGGCATCGACGTCATGGAAGTGCAGCCCGGCGCCATTGCCTCCAGCTTCGGCGCCAACGCCAGCCGCGAAGCCGAATCGCTGATCGCCGAAGGCTCGCCCTGGTGGCCACTGCGCGAGGGCATCCGCGCCCGGGCCCGCGCCTCCCAGGACAACCCCACCCCCGCCACCGAATTCGCCCGCGACCTGTTCAACGCCATCCAGCGCCACCCGCGCCCGCGCCTGCTGCGCCTGGGCAACGGCAGCCGCGCCCTGCCGCTGCTGGCCAGCCTGGTGCCCAAGGGCCTGCTGGAAGCGGTGCTGAAGAAGCGCTTCGGCCTCAACGTGGCCCTGGAACGCTCGTGAACGCGCCCCGCCCGCTGGCCCTGCGCTACATCGTGATCGGCGGCGTGGCCCTGGCCATGCTGCTCAACCTCGCCCTGCGCAGCCTGGTGCACCTCGGCGGGCTGCTGGCCACCCTGGTGATCGCCGGCGCCACCGCCCTGCTCATCGCCCTCGCCTTCCGCCTGCTGCACAAGCGCCCGCCGACCCGGGGCGAAGCCTGGCGCATCGTCCTCGGCTACGGCGCCCTGCTCGGCGTGCTCTACCTCGGCCTGCTGGGCATGATGACCCTGCAGAACGCCCCCGGCCCCATGGCCATCGCCCTGTTCGTCCTGCACTACCTCTGCTACCCCGTCCTCGCCGGCCTCGTCCTCCTGCACCGCCGCTGACACACATAGCGCCTCGCTCGGTCCTCATCACGGCGATGCGGTTCGCCAAGCTCACCGCATCCTACGGCCCCGCTCCCAGCTCCATCCGTAGGATGGGCTGAGCTGTGCGAAGCCCATCGTGACACGCTCCAGACGAGGGGCTTCGGGGTTCCTGGGCACGCGAATGGAGGCCGGTGGGGTCTCATGCATCCCAGTCAGTGATGCGGTTCGCCGAGCTCACCGCATCCTACGGCCCTGATCGGCTCGAAGACACCCGCCCGGCAATGAGCCCGTGCGAAGCGAAGAAGGCCGACAAAGCCAGCGGCCAGCGGCTGGCCGTACCGGGCAATGGCAAGACCAGCACCGAACCGTAGCCCGGACTTCAGTCCGGGAACACCCGGCACCGCTCCCGGGCTGAAGCCCGGGCTACGGAACTGGCAGCACGGAGGGCTAGCGGCTGGCCGTGCTGCGTGACGGCATGGCGAGCACCAGGATCGCCAGGACCACCGCCCCAATACCCAGCCCCTGGGACAGCCCCAGCGGCTCCCCCAGCAACACGGCCGCCAGCGCCACTGCCGTGAGCGGGGCCACCGCCGTGAAGGTGGCCGCCTCCCCGCCGCTGACCCGCGACAAGCCGGCGTACCAGAGCAGGAAGCCCGCCGCCGTCGGCACCCAGGCGTACCACGCCAGCGCCCCCAGGGATGCCGGCGCAGGCCAGGCCAGCGACCCCTCCAGCAAAGCCGCCGGCGCCGACACCAGCAGCCCGAGGAAGACCATAACCGTCGCCTGCTGCACCGCGCCCAGCGGCTGGCGCATGCGCTTGTTGAGCAGGATGAACGCGCTCTCGCACAGCACCGCGCCGAACACGCAGAGCATCCCGAACCCGCTGCTCGGCCCGCTGGCCTTCCAGGCCACCGCCATCACCCCCAGGGTCGCCAATGCCACGCTGACCACCTGCCGCAGCCCCGGCCGCTCCCCCAGCACCAGCACCGAGAACAGTGCGGACACCGCCGGCAAGGTGCCGATGATCACCCCCGCATCCGCCGCCGGCAGGTGGGCCAGGCCCATCACCAGCAGCACCGTGTAGCCCACGCTGCCGGCGGCGGCCTGGAGCACCAGCAACACGCGGTCCCCCGCCCCCAGGCGCGGCCACGCTGCACCCTGGCGCCGCAGCAGCCACAGCATCACCGGCAGGGCCAGGGCGAAGCGCAGTGCCGTGGCCTGGAACGGCGGCACGCTGCCCGCCAGGACCTTGGAAGCGATGACCGTCGAGCCCACCGTCATCATCGCCAGTGACAGCAGCAGATAGCCTTGCGCACGTCTCGACACCCCGACCTCCCGAATAGCCTCTCGCTGGATTGCGAGGCCCCATTCAGGCGCATCCGCCGCCTCGGTTCTTGAACGAAATTGATCTGCCGGGGCCCGTGCCCACCCTGGCTATACTGCGGCCTCGCACACGACCGGGAGCCGCACATGGCCGGCGGGACGCACACCGAAGCCTTCGACATCCAGCCCAGCCGCCTGGCCGGCGTGCTGGCCGTGGAGGCCACCTCGCGGCGCGCCTTCGGCCGTCACAGCCACGACGGCTTCGGCATCGGCGTCATCCTCCACGGCGCCCAGGACTCCGCCAGCGGCCGCGGCGAGGTACGCGCCGAACCGGGCAGCCTGATCTCGGTGAACCCCAACGAAGTGCACGACGGCCGCCCCGTGGCGGACGGCCCGCGCAGTTGGCGCATGCTGTATTTCGACAGCGCCCTGATCGCCCGCGCGACCGGGCTGCTCGACCAGAGCCCCGGCGTCGAGCTGGCCCACCCGGTGCTGCCCTGCAGCACCGCGCGGCAGGCCTTCCTCACCTTGCACGCGGCCCTCACCGGGCCGGCCGACGAGCCCTGGTGGGAAGTGGCCGAGCAGGAGCTGCTGCAGGTGCTGGGGGCGCTGCTGGAAGCACCTCGCGGCGCGCCACCGCGCCTGCCCACGGGCGCCGTGGCCCGGGCCATCCAGCGCCTGGACGAAGCGCCAGAGGCAGGGGTCAGCCTCGGCGAACTGGCGCGGGATGCCGGCGTCAGCCCCCATCATTTCCTGCGCGCCTTCAAGGCCGTCACCGCCCTGCCGCCCCACGCCTACCGCCTGCAACGCCAGTTGCAGAAGGCCCACCGCCAACTGCTGGCGGGGGAAGCACCGGTGCAGGCGGCACTGGCTTGCGGCTTCGCCGACCAGAGCCACCTCAACCGCCATTTCACCCGCGCCTACGGCTACACACCCGGTGTGCTGGCACGGGCGCTGCGCCGCTAGACGCTGCCCTCGCGCTCCACCACCAGAATGCGCGCCACCCCACGAGGGTGGGCCACATGCTCGCAACCCGGGCCGGCGTGGAACAGGTCGCCCACGCCCAGCAGCACGGCGTGCTCCTCGCCGCCCTCGCGGTAGCGCATCTCCACCTCGCCATCGAGCACCACGAAGACTTCGCTGCCGTCGTTGACGTGCCAGATGTACGGCTGGTCGGTCCAGTGCAGGCGCACCGTGGTGCCGTCGAGGTTGGCGATGTCCAGCGCGTCCCAGGCGCGCTCGGCGGTGAAGTCGCGGCCGCGGACCACGCGCTGGCTCATGCGCGGCTCCCCAGGGGCGCGGCGGCCACCGGCGCCTTGGGCTTGCGGAACACCAGCAGGTTGCCGGCCATCACCAGCACCAGGCCGAGCAGCGCCGGGGCGGTCCAGGCATAGCCTTCGGCGAAGGCCGAGATGTTCAGCGCCACCACCGGGAACAGCACTGTGCAGTAGGCCGCGCGCTCCGGCCCCATGCGCCCCACCAGGGTCAGGTAGGCGGTGAAGCCGATCACCGAGCCGGGGATCGCCAGGTACAGCAGCGAGCCGACGTAGCGAGTGTTCCATTCCATGGCGAAAGGCGTGCCGCTGGCCAGGCACCCCAGGGCCAGCAGCGAGGCGCCGTAGAACATGCCCCAGGCGTTGGTGGTCAGCGGCCGGTAGCCGGCCTTCTGCTGCAGGCTGGAGAGCATGTTGCCGGCGGAGAAGCACAGCGTGCCCAGCAGCGCCAGGCCGAGGCCCAGCCAGGTTTCGCGGCTGGCCTGGTGGCCGGCCAGCTCGGGCCAGAACAGCAGCGCCAGCCCGGCCAGGCCCAAGGCACCGCCGGCCAGCACGTTGGCGGCGATGCGCTGGCCGAAGAACACCCGCGCATTCAGCGCGTTCCACAAGGTGGCGGTGGAGAACACCACGGCGATCAGCCCGCTGGGGATCCACTGGCTGGCGCTGTAGAAGCACATGAAGTTGACGCAGAACAGGCAAAGCCCCTGGGCCAGGCAGATCATCTGCGCGCGGCCGTCGAGCTTCTGCAGGCGGCGGCTGAGCAACAGGATGGCGAACAGCACCCCGGCCGCCAGGGCGAAGCGGTAGGCGATGGACACGGGGATGGCCACCTCGCCCATCTGCAGCTTGATGGCGATCCAGGTGGTGCCCCAGATGAGCACGGTGAGCAGGTACAGCGAGAGGTTCATGGCGGTCTTCCGGGCGGTGCGTCGAGGGGTCAGTCTCCCGCGCAGCCCGTCGGCGGGCTTGCAAAAACTTGCGCTTATCCACCGCGCCCCGCTGCCTCGCACGCCACGCCCGCGCTAGCATGGCGTTCGTCCCACGGAGGCTATGTCCATGTCGCCACTGCTGCAGCATCAGGTTTTCCAGTCGATGGCCAGTTCGCCCAACGCCCGCCTGGAGCGTTGCACCGAGCTGGGCGACGGCCTGGCCGCCGCGCAGTGGAGCAACCACCACGACGCCCGCGACTACGAAGGGCCGAGCCACCACACCCTGTCCTGCTACCTGGCCGGCGGCACCGGCACCTTCCGCCGCGAGCGCCCCGACACCAAAGGCGCCCCAGGCAAGCTGTGCGTCATGCCGGCGGGGCACGACTCGTCCTGGGTGGTCAACGGCGAGATCCGCCTCGCCCACCTGTACATCCCGCCGGAGCAGTTCGCCCACGCCGCCGTCACCCTGCTGGACCGCGAACCCCGCGAGCTGGAGATGCGCGAAGCGACCTTCCTCGACGACCCCGAGCAGGTCCTGCGCTTCCAGCGCCTGGTCCAACTGGACTGGCACGAACCGGGCGAACGCCTGCTCACCACCAGCCTCGCCCACGAGATGCTCAACCACGCCCTGCTCACCCAGGTGGGGCTGCGCCAGGGCCCGCAGCTCAAGGGCGGCCTTGCCCCGGCCCTGCGCAAGCGGCTGATGGCCTACATCGAGGAACACCTCGCCGAGCCGTTGAGCCTGGGCGAACTGGCGGCCTTCTCGGCGCTCTCGGAGTACCACTTCGCGCGGATGTTCCGCGAAAGCTTCGGCCTGCCGCCGCACCAGTACGTCCTCGCCCGCCGCCTGGCCCACGCCCGCCACCTGCTGGCCCACACCACCCTGCCCCTGGGCGAGGTCGCCCTCGCCTGCGGCTTCTCCAGCGCCAGCCACTTCAGCAACCGCTTCCGCCGCGCGCTCGGCGGCACACCGGGCGAATACCGCGCGGCCATGAGCTGAATCCCCGTAGCCCGGGCTTCAGCCCGGGAGCGGCCTCCCCCGGCAACCCCGGACTGAAGTCCGGGCTACAACGGCAAGCGCTATCGCGGTTGAAACCGCTCCCACGCGGGCTCCGCGACACCCTCTGGAAGGATGGGGTTTACCGCCGATGACCCCGCGCATTGCGCAAGGCCCCTCGGCACAAATAGAATGCGAAGCATTCCTATTTAATCCCTTTCCGAACCTTCCCGGAGCCCTCCTTGACCCACAGCCCGGCAGCCCCCGAGCAGGCGTTGCACAAGCTCTACAGGGACCACAACGGCTGGCTCCGGCACTGGCTGCAGCGCAAGCTCGGCTGCCCGCAGAGTGCCGCCGACCTGGCCCAGGACACCTTCCTCAAGGTGCTGCTGGGGCGCGAGGCGCACCGCATCCTCGAACCCCGGGCCTTCCTCACCACCCTCGCCAAGCGCGTGCTGGCCAACCACTACCGCCGCCAGGACATCGAGCGCGCCTACCTGCTGGCCCTCGCCGCGCTGCCGGAGGACGAGGCCCCCAGCGAGGAGGCCCGCGCCATCATCCTGGAGACCCTGGTGGAGCTGGACCGCCTGCTCGACGGCCTGCCGCCCCAGGCCAAGAAGGTCTTCCTGCTGGCCCAGGTGGACGGCTGCACCTACGCCGAGATCGCCGAACAGCTCGGCCTCTCCCTCTCCAGCGTCAAGCGCTACATGGCCAAGGCCGCCGAGCGCTGCTACTTCGCGGAGTGCCTCTGATGGCCCTGCGCAAGAGCGGCGAGCCGCGCATCGCCCCCGCCGTCGCCGCCCAGGCGGTGCAGTGGCTGGTGGAGCTGCAGGACGGCACGCCGTCGCGCCAGCGCGAGGAGGACTGGCAACGCTGGCGCGCCGCCGACCCGGAGCACGAGCGCGCCTGGCAGCGCATCGAATCGGTCAACCAGGGCCTGCGCGGGTTGAACACGCCAACTGCCCTTGCCGCCCTGGATGCCCCCACCTCGCGCGGCCGTCGCGACGCCCTGAAGCTGCTCACCCTGCTGGTGATCGCCGGTGGCGGCGCCCTGGCGGTGCGGGACAGCGAGCCGCTGCTGGCCCTGCGCGCCGACCAGAGCACCGCCGTGGGCGAGCGCCGCCACCTGACCCTGGACGATGGCTCGACCCTGTCGCTGAACACCGACAGCGCGCTGGACATCCGCTTCGACGCCCGCCAGCGCCTGCTGCACCTGCGCCAGGGCGAGATGCTGGTAGACGCGGTGGACGAGGCACGCCCGCTGCGGGTGGAAACGCCCCAGGGGCTGGTCCTGCTCAACGGCGGTCGCCTCGCCGTGCGCCTGCAGGACAGCCGCAGCCAGGTCAGCCTGTTCGCCGGCGATGCCCAGGTGTTCAGCCACGGCCAGCGCCTGGTGCTGCACCCCGGCCAGCGCCTGGACCTGGACGCCCTTGGCAGCGGGGCGGCCCAGGCGGTGGACGAGAACAGCGTGGCCTGGATCAACGGCATGCTGGTGGCCAGTGCCATGCGCCTGGGCGACTTCCTCGCCGAACTCGGCCGCTACCGCCACGGGCGCATCGGCTGCGACCCGGCCATCGCCGACCTGCGCCTGTCCGGCACCTACCCGCTGGACCACACCGACCGCATCCTCGCCCTGCTGCCGCGCACCCTGCCGGTGGAGGTGCGCAGCGTCACCCGCTACTGGATCAGCGTGCACCCCAGGGCCGCCTCCTGAGCCGCGCATCGGCCCTGTGAAAAAATTTCCACCGACCTGAACCTTTTTCCCGGCCTCGCGTGACAGGGAAGGCAGAACCCCCTTTCCCTCTCTCGACGAGTGCCACCATGAACGCCGACCCGCCCCCCCGCCGCTTCACCCGCACGCCCCTGGCCCGCGCCCTGCAACCGCTGCTGCTGGGCCTGAGCCTGGCCGCCACCGGGCTGCCCGCCGTCGCCAGCGCCCAGGAGGCGGTGATCGGTGCCGACCAGCGCCAGGCCTTCGACATCCCGGCCGGCGCCCTGGAGCCCGCGCTCAACCGCTTCGGCCGCGAAGCCGGCGTGCTGCTGGCCTTCAGCCCGGAAATGACCCAGGGCCGCAGCACCCAGGGCCTGAAGGGCGAGTTCGGCGTGGCAGAGGGCCTCGACCACCTGCTCGCCGGCAGCGGCCTGCGTGCCGAAGCCGGCGACGGTGGCTTCAGCCTGCGCAATGCCGACGACAGCCTGGCCCTGGAGATCGACCGCCAGGTGGTGATCGGCTCCCGCGCGCCGGTGAGCATCAGCGAGCTGCCGGGCACGGTGTGGGTGATCGACAGCCACCAGTTGCAGGAGCAGACCAAGGGCGGCGTGCCCCTCAAGGAAGCCCTCGGGCAACTGATCCCGGGCCTGGACATCGGCCCCCAGGGCCGCACCAACTACGGCCAGAACATGCGCGGCCGCAGCGCCCTGGTGATGATCGACGGCGTGTCGCTGAACAGCTCCCGGGGCATCAGCCGCCAGTTCGACTCCATCGACCCGTTCAACATCGAGCGCATCGAAGTGCTCTCCGGCGCCAGTGCCGTGTACGGCGGCGGCGCCACCGGCGGCATCATCAACATCGTCACCAAGCGCGCCGAGGCGGGCGAGGCGCGCTTCACCAGCGAAATCGGCGTGCGCAGCGGCTTCGAGACCCACCAGGACCACGACTGGCGCGTGGCCCAGTCGGTCAGCGGCGGCAGCGAGCGGGTCAAGGGCCGCGTCTCGGTGGCCTACCAGAAGAACGGCGCCGCCTACGACGGCAACGGCGACCAGGTGATGCTCGACATCACCCAGACCGACCTGCAGTACAACCAGGCGGTGGACGTGATGGGCAGCCTGGACTTCGCCTTCGCCAACGGCCAGACCCTGAACCTGGGCATGCAGTGGTTCGACTCCGGCTACGACGGCAAGAAGGGCGTGAACCTGGGGCGCAACTTCCAGGGCCTGCGCGGCCAGACGCCCTTCGAAGTGGAAGGCGGCGCCAGCTTCGACCGCGAACCGCACACCGAGCGCCAGCAGTTCAACGCCACCTGGCACGTGCCGGAGGTGCTGGGCCACGACTTCTACCTGCAGGCCTACTACCGCAGCGAGGAGATGGCCTTCCAGCCCTACCCCTCCATCACCTTCACCAACGGCGCCATCGACACCAACCGCTCCTACTACTCCGCCTCGCAGCAGGACACCGACTACTTCGGCCTCAAGTCCGTGCTGGTCAAGGAATGGGACCGCGTCAGCCTGAGCTACGGCGCCGACTTCGAGTGGGAGAGCTTCGATTCCGACCAGGCGCTGTTCAACCTCAACACCGCCGCCAACACCGGCGGGCTGGTGGCCGACGAGTACGCCCGCGTCGGCCGCTACCCGGGCATCGACACCGACAGCAAGTCGCTGTTCGCCCAGGCCAGCTGGAAGGCCACCGACGACCTGACCCTGTCCGCCGGCGTGCGCCACCAGCGCATCGGCAACGACGTCGGCTCCTTCGTCGCCGCCGCCCAGCAGGTGCAGATCAGCAAGGGCAACGGCACCAGCGCCGACGCCGACGCCGTGCCCGGCGGCTCGAAGGACTACCAGGTGGACCTCTACAACGCCGGCGCCGTCTACAAGCTGAGCAAGGCGCAGCAGGTCTGGGCCAACTACTCCGAGGGCTTCGAGTTGCCCGACCCGGCCAAGTACTACGGCCAGGGCAGCTACACCCGGGTGGGCAACCACTGGAGCCTGGGCCGCCACGTCAACGTCGAGGACTCCGCCCTGGACGGCATCAAGACCAAGCAGGTGGAACTCGGCTGGCGCCATTACGCCGATGGCCTGGACGCCCAACTGGCGGCCTTCTACGCCTGGTCGGACAAGAGCATCACCTACAACCGCAGCACCCTGCTGGTGGAGCAGCTGAGCAACAAGAAGCGCAACTACGGCCTCGAAGGCCAGGTCACCTACTGGCTGGACGACAACTGGCAGATCGGCGCCAGCGCCCTGGCCATCCGCTCCCAGCAGAAGATCGCGGACCGTTGGCAGAAGCAGGACGTCACCGCCGCCAGCCCGTCGAAGCTCACCGCCTTCGCCGGCTGGCAGAACGGCGAGACCAGCCTGCGCCTGCAGGCCGTGCGCAGCTTCAACCTCAGCGACGACGGCAACGTCCTGGCCAATGGCACCTTCGACGGCAACGACCACAGGATCGACGGCTACACCACCTTCGATCTGCTGGGCAGCCAGGCCCTGCCGGTGGGCACGCTGAACTTCGGCATCCAGAACCTGCTGGACAAGGACTACACCACCGTCTGGGGCCAGCGCGCACAGGTGTTCTACGGCACCGCCGCCACCGCCGACCTGTTCGACTACCACGGCCGTGGCCGCACCTACAGCCTGAGCTACAGCGTCGAGTTCTGAGCCGCCTGGCCCCGTCCCCGGGCTGAAGCCCGGGCTACATCGCCCCTCGGTGCACAGGGTGGACCGCGCTTCATCGGTCCACCCTGTGGGCTCACGGCGAACGCCCTTGGTGGATGGAAAGAGCGCCATTCACCCTACGCCCCGGGACGCGATGTGCCGGGCGTGGGCGGATTCATTCGCGATGGATGTGGCACGGAGATTTCGCGGTTGAAACCGCCCCGGGGAAAGCCGTACCGGGGCCGCAGGGTGGGCCGGGCGGCGTTCCGCTTCAGCTCACCGCCGGAGCCGCCGGCCACACAGCACCGTAGCCCGGGCTTCAGCCCGGGAGCGGACCCCCGGCAACCCCGGAATGAAGTCCGGGCTACGGCTGCAAACGCCATCGCGGTTGAAACCGCCCCGGGGAAAGCCGTACCAGGGCCGCAGGGTGGGCCGGGCGGCGTTCCGCTTCAGCCCACCGCCGGAGCCGCCGGCAACACCGTTGATGGATGGAAAGAGCGCCATTCACCCTGCGCAGCGACAACCTCTGCGTGGGCCAAGCATCTGCCCACCGCGCCATCCCTGCAGGGGCGACTTCAGTCGCCCGGCGGGCCGCAGGCCCGCCCATCAAAGCAGCGCCAGCCCCCCACTCCCCAACGGCAGCAGGACGGCTGCTGGTAGCACCCAACGACCGCGCCAGGCCAGCAGGGCCACCACCAGCAGGCCGGCGAGCATCACCTGGCAGAGCCAGAGGATGGTGCCGATCTCGCCGCCCTGGTCACTCACCGCCAGCACCAGGCCGACGCCGAAAGCGAGCACCGCGACGCCGCGCAGCAGGCGCGCCCGTGCCTGGGACAGCGTCCCCTGGAACAGCGCCTTGTGGTGGCGGGCCATGGCCAGGCTCAGCGCCGTCATGGCCAGGTAGCAGAACGCGAATCCGAGCAGCAGCATCAGGCGCCCTCCTCTGCCAGTTGGCGGCGCACGCTGGGGGCGGGCACGGCACGGGGTTGCGAGCGGCGCCAGGCCAGCGCCGCGCAGAGCAGCCCGCAGCCGAGCAGGCTCAGGTCGATGCCCGCCAGCGCCCAGTCGCCACGGCCGACGCTGGCCAGCAGGCTGGCCTGGTCACCGGTGAAGGCATTGAGCAGCGGCAGCCCTAGGGCCAGCAGGGCGAAGACGGCGAGCAGGTCGCGCGCCACCCGGCCGCTGTTGCGTCGCAGCACCGCCCAGGCCGCTACCAGCAGCCAGGCACCGACGAAGACGCAGGCTTCCGCGCTGGCACGCTCGGCCAGGTCGGCAGGAATCAGGCGATTGCCGCAGAGCAGCGCCAGGCTGGCGATGGGCAGGCCGCCGATCACCGCACCGTTCAGCGCACGCACCAGGCCGATGCCCCGGCTGCCGCGTGCCTCGCGCTTGGCCAGCCACACCTGCAGGCCGCCCACCACCATGGCGCAGCCCATCAGCCCCAGGAGCAGGTACAGGGCGCGGACGATCTGCCCGCCGAACTGGGCCATGTGCAGGTTGCTGAGCCAGGTGTAGCTGCGATAACCCGCCAGATAGGGCTTCTGCTCGTGCAGCAGCTCGCCGCTGCCGGCGTCGTAGGAGAGGGTCCACTGGAAACCCGCAACCCGCCGTGCATCGCTGCGGCGGATGTCCACCACGGCGGCCTCGTCAGCGGGGTGGTGGACGCTGATCCAGCCCGGCTCGCCACCGCCCCAGCGCTGTCGCGCATCCGCCAGCAGGCCATCGAGGGATACCGGCGGCGGGGCGGGGCGCTGCACCGCTTCGCGTTCGTAGCGGCCCAGCACGTCACCGAAGAAGGCCTTGGCGTCGCCGCCATAGGCACGCTGGATACCGGCCGGCATGTAGTAGACGACGAAGATGACCAGCCCGGTGTAGGCGATCAGCAGGTGGAACGGCAGCCCGAGCACGCCGAACAGGTTGTGGGCGTCGAGCCAGGCGCGCTGGCCGTTGGCCTTGGGCCGCAGGGTGAAGAAGTCCTTGAAGAAGCGCCGGTGGATGATGATGCCGCTGACCAGCGCCACCAGCATGAACAGGCCGGCCAGGCCGACGATGTACAGCCCGACCATGCCGGCGTGGAGATCGTAGTGCAGGGTGAACCAGAAGCGACCGCCGAGGGTGTCCGGCAGCACCTCGCCCGTGGCCGGGTCGAGGGCGAAGCGGCGGATCTCGCTTTCGTCCGCCGGCTCGTAGCCGGCCCACCAGAACGGCTCGCGCTCGCTCGGCGGGCGCATCCAGATGGCATGGGCATCAGGGGCCTGGGCCAGCAGCAGTTCGCGCACCCGGTCGAGGGAGAGCGCCTGTTCGCCCGGCGCCTGCAGGGTGGGGCGCATCCAGCGCTCCAGCTCCTTGTCGAAGCAGGCGAGGCTGCCGCCGAAGAGGATGACGAACAGCAGCCAGGACGGCAGCAGGCCGCCCCAGGTGTGCAGGCCGGCCATGGATTGTCGCAGGCTCATGGGCGCACTCCGTAGTCACCGGGCAGGTAGGCCGCGAGGGCCAGCAGCAGGGCCAGACCCGCCAGCACCAACCAGGCACGCCAGGCCGAGCGGGCACCAAAGGCATAGAGGATCGCCGCCGTGTACACCGCGAAGCAGCCCAGGCTGGCGAAGGTGACACGGTCGGCACGGGCCAGCGGCAGGTGGACGGTGAGGAAGGCGGTGGCCAGGTAGGCCACCGCGTATCCACCGACCACTGCCGCCAGCACGCGCGAGGCGACGGCCCGGCGCGTGGAGGAGGTGGCGTTGCTCACGTCGTTCCTTTAATGGGGTTACCAGTTGTAGGTGGCGCTGGCGGTCAGGGTGCGACCGTAGCCGTAGTAGCAGGCCTGGGCGTCGCAGGAGCTGGCGTATTCCTTGTCCGCGAGGTTGCTGGCGTTGAGGGCCAGGCGCAGGCCGTCGAGCTGGTAGTGGATGCTGGCGTCGAACAGGGTGTAGCCACCGGTTTCCACTTCGAGCACGCGGGGGCCGTACAGCCCGAAGAAGGGGTTCTGCCCGGTGAAGGAGGTCTCGCCGATGTAGCGTGCGCCCCCCCCGACGCCGAAGCCCGCCAGGGGGCCGCCCTGGAGGGTGTAGTCCAGCCACAGGCCGGCCTGCTCGCGGGGCACGAATTGCAGGCGCGCGCCCTCTTCCCAGGCGTTGACGCTCTTCTGGATGCGCGCATTGGTGCGGCTGTAGCTGGCGGTCAGGTCGAGGCCGTCGGCCAGGTTGGCCAGGGCCTCGATCTCCAGGCCCTTGCTGCGCACCTCGCCGACCTGGCGACGCTCGTTGGGGTTGTTGGGGTTGGTGCTGACGACGTTCTGCTTGGTGATGTCGAACAGCGCCAGGCTGACGAAGCTGCGGGCGCCCTGGGGCTGGAACTTGATGCCCACCTCGTACTGCTTGCCGGTTTCCGGGTCGAAGGGCCGGCCGCTGAGCGGGTCGCTGGAGGTGCTGGGGTTGAAGGATTCGCTGTAGCTGACATAGGGCGCCAGGCCGTTGTCGGCGACGTAGACCAGGCCGACACGGCCTGTGAAGGCTTCGTCGTCACGGCTGGTGCGCGAGCCGTTGAGGTGGCTCTCGGTCTCGCTGCGGGCGAGGTCGTAGCGCCCCCCCAGCAGCAGGTGCCAGTGGTCGTCGAAGGCGATCTGGTCCTGGGCGTAGAAACCGGTCTGGCGCCGGGTGATGTCGTTGTCGGCATCCTTGGCCGGCCACGGCACCGTCTGGCCATACACCGGGTTGAGCAGGTTCAGGCTGGGGGCGCTGCCGAAGCGGCTGATCTCGTGGGCCGAGACGCGGCGCCAGTCCAGGCCCATCAGCAGGGTATGGGCCAGCGGGCCGGTGTCGAAGTTCACCTGGGCCTGGTTGTCTACCGTCCAGCCGTCGAACTGCTCGTCCTTGTCGTTGGCGGTGCGCGACAGGGTGGTGCCGGCGAAGGAGACGCCGCTGGTGTTGAGGTAGCGGTAGTCGAAGTTCATCCGCTCGTAGCGCAGGTTCTGCCGCAGGGTCCAACTGTCGTTCAGGCGATGGGACAGCTCGTAGCCGAAGGAGGTGTAGGCGCGGTAGAAGCGGTTGAAGCCCGGTTCCCCCTCGTAGAAGTCGTCGTCGCGGTTGGCCGGCAGGCGGAAGGCGCTCATCAGCACCGGGGAGAAGCGACGGCTGAAGGCGAAGTCGCCCTCGTCCTTCTGGTACATGCCGAACAGCGTCAGCTCGGTGTCGTCGCTGGGGCGCCAGGTGAGGGTCGGGGCCAGGGCCTGGCGCTGGTTGCCGGTCTTGTCCACCTGGCCATTGGCGTCATTGCCGAGGAAGGTGACGCGGTAGAGCAGTTGGCCCTGGTCATCGAGGGGGCCGCCGAAATCCCCGGCCAGTTCGCCCAGGTCATCACTGCCGGCGCGCACGCGCACTTCGTGCAGCGGGGTGTCCGGGGCGCGCTTGCTCACCAGGTTGACGATGCCGCCGGGCTCGCTCTGGCCATAGAGCACCGAAGCCGGGCCGCGCAGCACTTCCACGCGCTCCAGCAGGTAGGCGTCCGGGCGGGCCAGGCCGTAGGTGCTGCGGTTGAGCATCAGGCCATCACGGTAGGTGGAGCCCTTGGCGTCGAAGCCGCGCAGGCTCATCCAGTCGTAGCGCGGGTCGTAGCCGTAGGGGGTGCTGACGCTGGGGCTGTAGCGCAGGGCCTCCTCCACCGTGGCGACGCCGCGGGCCTGCATCTGCTCGCGGCTGATCACGGTGATGGACTGTGGGGTTTCGAGGATCGAGGCGTCGGTCTTGGTGCCGCTGCGGGTGCGTTTGGCCACATAGCCGCCCACCGGGCCGACGGCGGTGTCGCCCACCGGGCTGCCGGTGATGTTCAGGCTGTCCAGCTCCAGTTGCCCGTCGCCGGACGGGGCCGGCTCCAGGCGATAGCCGCCATCGGCCATCTGGTGGGCACGCAGGCCGGAGCCAGCCAGCAGTTGGGCGAAGCCCTGCTCCACCGGATAGCGCCCCTGCAGGCCAGAACTGCGCCGGCCTGCGGTCAGCGCCGGATCGAAGCTCAGCAGTACGCCGGCCTGGCGGGCGAAGGCATTGAGGGCGCTGTCCAGCGAACCGGCGGGGACCCGGTACTCCTGGGCGACCGGGGCAGCGAGCGCCAGGGTGGGCAATGCCGCCAGCGGCAGGCTGAGGCTGAGCAGGGCCGCGCGCACGGCGCGGGCAAGGGATTCCGGGGAACGTTGAACGGCCATGTTGGGTCCTTCGAAGCCATGAAGAATGGGGATGCGAAGGGAGGCCGAACGAGTTCGGAAAACCTGCAGAACTTCATGAGAATTATTTTCAGCCAGCCAGGCACTCAGGCGCTGGCAGGGGCCAGGGTCACCCACCAGCGGGTGCGGTACACCACCTGGACCGGCAAGGTGCGGGCCACGGCAGCCAGGGCACGCTCGCTGTCGTCCAGGGGAAACACCCCGGAGATGCGCAACCCGGCCACCGCCGGGTCGCAGCGCAGCACGCCGTGGCGCTGGCGGTCGAATTCGGCGACGAACTCGTCCAGGCGCATGTCGCTGGCCACCAGTACGCCGTCCAGCCAACCGGCGCGGTCCGCCTCGGCACGTTGGGGATCGGCCATGCCGTGGGCGTCGAACTGGCTCTGCCAGCCCGCCTTCAGGACCCGGGCAGCGCCTTCGCGGGGGCTGACTTCGACCGCGCCGGCGTATACGGCGAGCTGGATGCGGTCCGGCCGCTGGCGCACCAGGAACCGGGTGCCCAGGGCCCGCAGCAGGCCGGCGCCGGTATCCACCAGGAACGGACGGCGGGAGGGGTCGGTGGCGGTCTCGACGAGGATCTCGCCCTGGTACAGGCGCAGCAGGCGACGGTCGGCGTCGTAGTCGATGTCCACGGCGCTGCCGGCGTTCAGGTGCAGCCGGCCACCATCCGGCAGGCCCACGGAACGGCGCTCGCCGGTGCCGGTGCGCAGGTTGGCCAGCCAGGGCTGGAAGGCGGACGGCCCCTGCACGCCCAGCACGCCGGCGCCACCAGCGGCCAGCAGGATCGCCAGGGCCTTGAGCGCCCGACGGCGCTGCGGGTCATGCCGGGCGCCCTCCAGCGCGGCGTGGCCGAGGGCTGCGGGGATGCCGGCGAAGCGCCCACCCAGGGCCTCCAGCCGCTGCCAGGCCAGCTCATGCTCGGGATGCGCGCTCCGCCACTGCTGGCAGGCCGTGAAGGCTTCGGCCGCACAGGTACCGGAAGCCAGGCGCACGCGCCAGGCGATGGCCTGCTCCACCACCTGGGGGTCGAGTGCGCTCATGAATAGACCGCCTTGTAGCAATGGGTCAGGGCCTGGGTCATGTACTGCTGGATGGAACTCACCGACAGCCCCAGGCGCGCGGCGATCTGCGGGTAGGTCAGGCCATCGAGCTGGGACAGCAGGAAGGCTTCGCGCACGCGGGGCTTGAGGCCATCCAGCAGGCGGTCGATCTCCAGCAGGGTTTCCAGGATCAGCTCGCGGGACTCGGGCGAAGGCGCCTCATGCTCGGGCAGGCTGGCCAGTGCCTCCAGGTAGGCGCGCTCCAGGCTGGCGCGGCGGTAATGGTCCACCAGCAGGCCCCGGGCGATGGTGGCGAGGAACGCGCGCGGTTCACGGACCTCGCGGGGCTCGCGCTGTTGCAGCACCCGCACGAAGGTGTCCTGGGCCAGGTCGGCGGCGTTGTGCGGACAGCCGAGGCGTTGCCGCAGCCAGCCCAGCAGCCAACTGTGATGACCGCGATAGAGCTCGGTGATGGGGGAGGTAGGTTGCAGCGACACGGCTGGCCTCGGCGGGCGTCCAACGCAAATGCGAAATAATTGCAGTTGCGAATGCTGTCACGCCGCCCTTCCCCAGCGCAAGTGCCGCCGGGCCGCGCGACCCGAGGTTTGCCGTTTGCGGCAGGCGGGGCGAAACCGACGTTCCATTCGTCCAATCGGTTCGAACTTTGCAACGGCCACCCCAGTCAATCGATCCAGTGCATCAACCAGGTGGCTCACCATGTACAACCCCTTCCAGATCCTGACCGACGCCTTCCAGGCCGATTACCGGGTCAACCTCAGCCTGGAACGGCTCGACGGCAACATCATGCTGACCCTCGCCGACGACAAGGGCGTGGTGGCACGGCGGATGATCAGCCCCGCCCAGCGCAACGACCCGAAGCGCCTTGCGCGGGTGATCGAGAGCATCCGCTTCGGCATCGCCATCGAAAAAGGCGGCAACGTCAGCGAAATGCTCACCGCCATGACCAGCGGCAAGCCCCTGCCAGCACAGGCCCACTCACCGGTGGGCGGCACCGGCAGCAGCAGCCTGGGGGCGGGTTACTGAGGTCAGGACTCGTCGTCCACGGTCCGCGAATCCAGCAACTTGCGGCGCGGGTGGGTGGTTTCGCTGGCCACCGCCGGGAAGCGCGACGAGGCGTAGCGCACCACCAGGATCGACAGCGCCAGCAGCAGGATCGCACCGCAGACGTACACCAGGCTCTCGTCCGGCCGGTTGTGGTGCGAAACGTCGGAGATCAGCAGGCGCGTCAGCGCCGTGATGGCCACGTAGATCAGGAAACGCACCGGCATGTGGTTGGTCTTGAAGTAGATCCCCACCATCGCCCCCAGCTCCAGGTAGATGAACAGCAGCAGGATGTCATCCACCGTGATGTGCCCCTTCTCCACCATCCCCAGGAACGCCACCACCGCCGCCCAGGCGGTGATCCCGCCGATGGCGAACAGCGCCAGGTAGTGGAACGCCTCCACCAGCAGGTTGCCCAGCGACTCGGCCAGCCCGTGCATGTTCTCCCGCAAGGTTTCCGCCCATTTGATCTTCACGTCTTTACTCCCCGGTACGTCTGGTTGGCCTAGCGTGGCACCTGTGCATGACGATTCGTCCATGCACGAGCGAGGCCACGGCAGCGGATGAGATGCCAAGGTGCGACGTTGCGCCACGGGACAGGATGTCGCAGGTCGACAAGCACGAAGCCGAAGGCTGGGCTATGAAAAGAAATCGTTGACGAAAGGTAACGCCCCAAATACTGTACGCGCATACAGTATTCCCATATTGACGCTTGCAAAGGTGAGAGGTGATGAATGGCCGTCGAAGTGGTGTACCGCAGCAGCCGCGATCCGGAGCGCCTGTTCATGGATAAGGCCGAAGCGGATCGTTACGACAAGATGCTGGAGCTGGCCGAGTCCCTGGCCGGCGTGCTGCACAAGGCCGTGCCCTCCCTCAGCGAGCAGCAGGTCGAAGACCTCGGCATCTACATGGCCCGCAACCGCGACATCTTCGCCCGCGCCTTCAAGAACCAACCCGACGCCCTGGCCGAACTGGAGTCCGCCGAGGCGCAGTGACCGATTCCCCCGCTTGCAGGCGATGCCCGTCCTGCACCGAGCCCGCTGCCCCGGCGGGCTTTTTTTATTTCGCGCCGGCACCTTGCGCCGTTTGTTCAAGCCCCGGTGACCGCCTGCCGCCACGCTGGAAGCCCCTCGTCCAAGGAGCTTCCGCCATGCGATTCCTGCTTGCCCGCCTCTACGCCCCCGGTTTTCTCTTCGGCTTCCTCGCCCTGGCAATCACCTTGCAGTTGCCGAGCACCGCGTGGGCTAAAGCCCACCCTACGGGATGGTGTGCAGTGGCGGCTCGGCGATACGGGTCGACTTGAGGCGTTTTCCCACAGCGGGAAAGGACAATGCCCGAGGCGGGCCGATTGTTCGCTCAATACCCCCTCCCTATCCTCCGGCGGTCGCGGTCAATCCCGTGACCAGGCGTTGACGGCCTGAAGAGATGGCGCATCGTGCCCCTGGCACATGTGGAAGTATGCGTTTGCCCATTACTTTCACATCGCTCTATGGCGGACTGCGTGGGGAGACCGAAAGGTCTGCCGGTCTACATCTCGCCGGTTCGTCAACCCCACGTGGTCCGCCACCCTTACATTGACGAAACAGAGTGGCGGCTCCTTTCCCCAGAGATGGAGCTTCACGATGCACGATGCATATCCCGCCCTGACCTTCCTCCGCCATAACCGCCCGCTGCGTGCGCTGATGCTGGACAACCAGCCCTGGTTCGTCGCGGTGGATTTCGCCCGTCTCCTGGGCATGCAGCATCCGCAGACCTTGCACCGCCGCGTGGGCAGCGACCATGCGCGGCGCGTATTCCTTGCCTGTTCCAGCAGCCTTGAAGAGCCGGTGGATGTGATCAGCGAAGCCGGCCTGTACAAGGCGCTGGTGCGCTTCGGCCATCCGGAGAACGCCCACCTGGAGCGCTGGCTGAATCGCGAGGTGATCCCTACGTTGCGCGACGCCCACGCGGCGGACGGCAACGCGCCACGCCGGGTACTGCTGAGGTGGCAGGGCACGCGGGTGGTGATGCTGAACTGGCAGGGCGAGCTCTGGGTGCCATTGGAAGACATGCCGAGCCTGGTGCATCTGGGTTAGAGGCATAGCGCTTCTTGTGGGAGCGGTTTCAACCGCGAAAGCCCGGGCGCCGGGCCTGATCGCAATTGGATTCTCTCCCACGGGGAGACCCGTACCGTTCGGTCTTCCCGGGCTGAAGCCTGGGCTACGGGCATGCCGCTGGCCTAGTCGTCATGGAAGCGCCGAGCGATCTCCTGGAACTGGGGGTGGATGCGGGCGAAGGCGTCGGTGATGTCCGGGTCGAAGTGGTTGCCCCGCCCCGCGAGGATGATCGGCACCACTTCGTCATGGGGCATGGCGGCCTTGTAGCAGCGCTTGCTGATGAGCGCGTCGTACACATCGGCCAGGGCCATCAGCCGGGCGGACAGGGGAATCTCATCGCCAACAAGGCCATGGGGGTAACCGCTGCCGTCCCACTTCTCGTGGTGGTAGCAGGCAATCTCCTTGGCCAGGCGCAGGAACTCCACTTCCACGCCCAGGGCGTCCTCGGCGTGGACGATGGCTTCCTTGCCGAGGACCGGGTGGCTCTTCATCTGGGCGAACTCTTCCGGCTCCAGCTTGCCGGGCTTGAGCAGAATCCGGTCCGGCACGCCGACCTTGCCGATGTCGTGCAGGGGAGCGGACTTGAACAGCAGTTCGATGGTCTTGGGCGTGAGCTCGTCCTGGAAGCGCGGGTGATCGGACAGTTCCTCTGCCAGCAGCTTCACGTAGTGCTGGGTGCGCAGGATGTGGTTGCCGGTCTCGTTGTCGCGGGTTTCGGCGAGGGACGCGAGGGAGTGGATGGTGATGTTCTGGATCAGTTCGTTCTCGCGGGTGCGCCGCTCCACTTCCTGTTCGAGGTAGGCGTTCTGGTTGTACAGCAGGTCCCGCGCGGCCTTCAGCTCCAGGTGGTTGCGCACCCGGGCGAGGACGATGGCGGGGGTGATGGGCTTGTGGATGTAGTCCACGGCGCCCAGGGCGAGCCCATGGGCCTCGGCGCTTTCCTCCACCTGGGCAGTGAGGAAGATCACCGGCACGCCGCGTGCCTGGGGCATGTCCTGCAGCGTCTGCATCACCTGGTAGCCATCCATGTCAGGCATCACCACGTCGAGGAGGATGAGGTCCACGCGGGTGCCCGACGCGAGGATGTCCAGGGCGCGCTGGCCATTGATGGCGACCTTGACCCGGTAGTGGGGTGACAGCAGGGCGCTGAGCAGCGAGAGGTTCTCCGGTGTGTCGTCAACCACCAGCAGGGTGGGTTTGCTGTCGGGATCCATGAGATTGAGCATCGAGAGCGCCTCACTCCGTTTTGAACAGATCGGGCCGGGCGGCCCGGACTTCATGCAGATGCGCCAGGGCATCGGGGAAGCGGAACTGCGTCATCGCCTCCGAGATGGCCGACGCGGCTTCGCCCAGGGCGGCGTCGAGCGACGGCCGGTGCTGCTGGAACAGGGCCACGGCATCGGCATCGTCCTCGGCCAGCAGCGCCATCAGGCGGGCCAGCAGGCCGGGCATATCGGGCAGCGCCTCGCTGGGCGGGGCGGTTGCCTCAGGCGGCAGGAGCGCCTGCAACCCGTCGGCCAGGCGCTGCTGCTCCTGCACGCCCTCCTCGGCCAGGGGCAGCAGGCCGCCGAGTTCCTCCTGGCCCGCCAGGGCACTTTCGAGCCGGGCCGAAAGCGCCCGTAGCGATTCGGCCCCCAGGGTGGCGGCGATGCCCTTGAGGGTGTGGGCGTGGCGGTGCGCCTCCTCCCGCTGGCCGGCCTGCAGGGCGGCGACCAGGTTCTGCATGGGCTGGCTGCCCTGGCGGGCGAAGCTGCGCAGCAGGTCTTCGTACCACTGCCAGTTGTGCATCAGGCGCTGCAGCGCCACCTCGGCGTTCAGGCCCAGCGCCTGCAGCGGCTCCAGCCCATGTTCCGGCGAGGCCGGGACCGGGGCCACTGTCTCGCTCGGCGGCTCGGCCTGGTGGGCGAAGGCGGGCAGCCAGCGCAGCAGGGCGGCGTACAGCTTCTCGGGGTCGATGGGCTTGGCGATGTGGTCGTCCATGCCGGCGGCCAGGCAGCGCTCGCGGTCGCCGGCCATGGCGTTGGCGGTCATCGCCAGGATCGGAATGCGCCCACCGTCCTGTTCGCGCTCGCGCAGGCAGCGGGTCGCGGCCAGCCCATCCATGACCGGCATCTGCATGTCCATCAGGATCAGGTCGAAGGGTTCCTGGGCAGCCATGTCCACGGCGATGGCGCCGTTGTCCGCCACCGCCACCTCGATGCCCACCAGGCGCAGCAGCTCCCTGGCCACCTGCTGGTTCAACTCGTTGTCTTCGGCCAGGAGGACCCGCGCGCCGTCGAAGCACTGAGGCACCGGCGGCCCGCTGCTACGGGTGGGCAACGCCGTCGCCTGCTGGCCGAACAGGCCGATGAGGGTGTCGAACAGCACAGAAGCACACACCGGCTTGACCAGCACCCGGTCGAACCCGGCGCCCTCGGCCTGGCGGAACACCTCCTCGCGGCCATGGCCGGTGACCATGATGCGATAGGGCCGGCTTGTCATCCCGCGTGCGATCAGCCGGCGCCCGGTTTCGATGCCATCCAGCCCCGGCATGCGCCAGTCCAGCAGCACCACAGCGTAGGGCCGCCCGGCCTGTTCGGCAGCGGCGATCATGTTCAGCGCCTGCTGGCCCGACTCGGCGGTGTCCACGACGAAGGTCATGCTGCCGAGCAGGGTGGCGAGAATGTTGCGGGCGCTGGCGCTGTCGTCCACCACCAGCATGCGCCGGCCGCGCAGGTCCAGGCTCGGCAGATAACGGGCACGCCGCTGCCCCCTACCGAACCGGGCGGTGAACCAGAAGGTGCTGCCGTGGCCCAGCTCGCTCTGCACCCCCACCTCGCCGCCCATCAGCTCGGCCAACCGCCGCGAGATGGCCAGGCCGAGCCCGGTGCCGCCGTACTTGCGGGTGATGGAGGTGTCGGCCTGCTGGAAGGACTGGAACAGCCACTGCTGCTGCTCCGGGCTCATGCCGATGCCACTGTCCTGCACGGAGAAGTGCAGCAGGGTTTCGTCCGGCCAGGTCTCCAGGCAACTGATCTTGACCAGGATCTCGCCCTGTTCGGTGAACTTGACCGCGTTGTTGGCGTAGTTGATCAGGATCTGCCCCAGACGCAGCGGGTCGCCCAGCAGCAGGGTGTCCAGGCGGTGATCGATCTCGAAGAGCAGCTCGATGCCCTTGGCTTCGGCCTTCTCCCCCACCAGGGTGGCGAGGTTCTCCAGCACATGGTCGAGGTCGAACTCGATGCGCTCCAGGTCCAGCTTGCCGGCCTCGATCTTCGAGAAGTCGAGGATGTCGTTGATGATCCCCAACAGGTGCTGGGCCGAGCGCTGGATCTTGCTGAGGTAGTCGAACTGCTGCGGGTCCAGTTCGGTCTGCAGCGCAAGGTGGGCCATGCCGAGGATGGCGTTCATCGGCGTGCGGATCTCGTGGCTCATGTTGGCGAGGAAGTCGCTCTTGGCGTGGGTGGCGCTCTCCGCCAGCACGTAGGCTTCCTCCAGCTCGCGATTCTTGGCCTGCATCAGGGCGAACAGCTCGTCCCGGGTCGGTTCGGCGAACTGCTGGCGCATACGCTGCTGCAGCTCGGCATCGGGCCAGCGGGGCAGGCGGCAGCACAGGGCCAGGTTGTTCTCCGCCAGGACGTCCAGGCGGACGCCCCCGTACACCGCCTCGGGGAGGTGATACTGCAGCGGCTGGTCCGCCGACAGGTCCAGCAGCAGCTCCCGGCGCTTTGCGTCGAGCCAGACCTGCAGGCGCAGGGCAGGAAGATACGCAGCCAGTTGGCGCACCAGCTCGGAGGTGGTGTTCGCCAGCGGAACCATGAAGGTGGCGGTCGTGTCGATGCATTCGAGCACCCGCGCTACCTTGCGCCGGGCGGCCAGCGCAGCGCCGGGGCCGCTGAGGGTGATGTCGCCGATCGCCTGCCGCATCTAGCCGCCCTCGCCTGCGTGCACCCGCAGCACGATGCAGCTCGCATCGTCGGTGCTGCGGCCGCTGTGGGTGATGACCTGGTGCGCCAGGACGGCGGGATCGGCGCCCAGGTCGAGCAGGCCGTCGCGCAGATTGAGCGATTCGCTGATGCCGTCGGAATACAGCATCACCACGTCTCCCGGGGCGAGTGGCTGGTGCTGCAGCAGGGGCGTGGGAAAGCGCTCGCCGAGCACCCCATCGCGGGAGACGCCACGCCAGGCTTCACGCCCGCGCAGGCAGATGCGGGTGTTGCCGATGCCGGCGTAGCTCAGCTCGCCGCGCTCGCCGTTGACCAGCGCCACCCCCGCTGCCGCGCCACGGGTGCCGATGCAATGCTGGTGCAGCACCTGCAGCAGGCGGGCCGGCTCCTGCTCCAGTGTCTGCTGCAACACCGCCTCCAGGGCCTGGGCCAGTTGATGGGCCGAGGTGCCATGACCGCTCACGTCGATCAGCACCAGCAGCACCCCGCCCGGCACCGGGCGGACGAAGGCCAGGTCGCCGGAAACCCGCTCAGGTTGGCAGGGGCGGTTCTCGCTGGCCCAGGCCAGCCGCAGCCCCTGGCCGCCGGCCTCGGCCTTCGGCACGGACAGCCGCGCTGACGTCGGCACCGGCCCCAGCCATTTGCGTGCCTGCACCCGGGTGCCGCCCTCCGGCGGCAGGCTGATGGACAGTTCGGACATCATCCGCCGGACGCCGGGCAGCCCCAGCCCGAGGGTGCCCGAGGTGCTGTAGTGGTCCTGCACGGCCTGCGCCACATCGGCGATGCCGGGGCCCTGGTCGCAGGCGACGATGTCGATGCAGGGGCGCCCCTCGGCCTGGTGCAGCGACAACGTGACCTCGCCCTTCACGCCGTACTTGAGGATGTTGCTGCCCAGTTCGGAGACCACGGTGGAAAGCATCGCGCGATCCACCTCGGACAGGCCGGCAAGAAAGGGCAGGCGGCGCACGGACATCACTGCCAGGTGCAGGTCGACTTCGTGGCGCAGCGAATAGCGGACCTCTCGGGCCTCCGGCTCGTGGGGCATGATGCTAGGGCTCCTCACGGCGGTCGCGCGCATTGGCCAGCGCAGTGTCCATGTCGAGGAAGCAGCGCAACGGGCCGGGTTCGGCGTCGGCCAGTGCGAGGAACGCGGCGATGCCGGGGTTCAACCCCACCAGCAGGCAGATGGCGCCGAGCAGGCGGCACACATCCGCCAGCTTGCGCACCTCGCGGAACTCGTGGTGATCCAGCAGGGTGACCGCCGAGAAGTCCAGCAGCACGGCGTGCTGACGCCCCGTGAGCAGCCGCTGGGACAGCACCTGAGTGAGCCGCTGCATACCCTCGTCGCCCAGGTCCGGGCGCATGCTGACGACGATGCACTCGGCGACGTCGGCGATGCCCAGGTCGTTGCTTTCCCACTCCATGACCGCCTCCTAGAGCGCGGAACCGACTCGCTTCAGTGCGATTTCGAAGGCGTCGCGCAGGGTGGCGGTGGTGCGGATGTCACCCACCGAGACGCCCAGCTCCACCATGGTCCGGGCGATGGCCGGGGACACCCCGGAGATGATCGCCTCGCAGCCCATGAACTGGGTGGCCTTGGTGATCTTGATCAGTTGGTTGGCGACCCCGGTGTCCACCGTGGCGACGCCGGCGATGTCCAGCACGAACACCCGGGCACGGGTCTCGGCGATCTTGGTCAGCGACTTGTTCATCACGTCGGCGGTGCGCATGGAGTCGATGATGCCCACCAGCGGCAGAAGGAGGATGCCGTCCCAGATGGGGGTGACCGGGGTGGACATCTCCTGCAGTGACTTGTGCAGTTCCTCGCGCACCCGGGCGGCCTCCTCGGCCTCCTCCATCGCCTGCTTGAGCTGGCGGTTCTGCTCCACCTGGGCGGTGATATCGGTGGCGAACTTGACGATCTTGCAGGGCTTGCGGTCCAGGTCCAGCACCGGGTTGTAGGAGCCCTGGATCCACACTTCGTGCCCGTCCTTGGCCACCCGGCAGAACTCGCCGGCCAGGTATTCGCCGCGCCGCAGGGTGTCCCAGAAGGTGCGGTAGTCGGCGGACTGGGCATAGTCCGGGTCCACCAGGCGGCTGTGGTGCTGGCCCTTCAGCTCCTCCAACGAGTAACCAACCGTTTCCAGGAAGCGCGGGTTGGCGTCGAGGATGGTCCCGTCCAGGGCGAACTCCACCTTGCCCATCACCCGGCTCAGCGCATCGAGCTGGCCCTGGAAATTGGCGGTGAGGTGCTTCTGCTCGGTCAGGTCGATGGCGTATTCGATGATGCGCTGGGTGTGCCCTTCGGCATCCAGCAACGGGCAACAGCCACCGCGCAGCCAGACATCGCGCCCCTGGCTGTCGCGGTAGTGGAACTCTCCCTCCCAGGCCTGGCCTTTGCGCAGGTCCGCCCAGAACGCCTCGTAGGCAGGGGCACCGGCGTCTTCCGGGGGCAGCAGGATGCGGTGGTGCTGGCCCTGGAGGTCGGCCAGTTCATAACCCAGCATGGCCAGGAAGCGGGGGTTGGCGTCCAGCACCTGCCCATCGGCCGAAAGCTCCAGCCGGGTCATCAACTGGTCCGCAGCATGCAACCGGGCCTGGGGCAGGGACGACGTCGGGTCGAACGGAACAGCTGAAGCGTGCACGTCCATGGCTTCTCCGAAGCAAAGGAATAGTTGACTCAGGGCATAGGGAGTTATAGCCCAGCGCCAGCCACTGTGAATGGCTGTTGATGGTCGACCGACAGGCGTTCCGCACCACCCGACGCAAGCGCCCGGGGGATGGGGAGCAACAGGGATACGAGGGTCGCCAGGGCGCCCTGTGGAAAACCTCTGCAGGCCCCGTATAACGGGGCCCGCAGAGGTCGATCAGGGCCGTTCCAGTGCCTGCACCAGGGCCTTGAAGAAGCGCGCCGCCTCGCCGCCGGTGACGGCCCGGTGGTCGAAGGTGATCGACAGCGGCAGCACCGGATGGACCGCCGGCTGGCCCTCCCAGGCCACCACTTCGTCACGGATGCCGCCGGCGCCGATGATGGCCACCTGGGGCGGCACCACCACCGGGTTGGCGTAACGCCCGAACAGGGTGCCGAAGTTGGACAGGGTGAGGGTGGCGCCCATCATTTCCTGGGGAGGAATGGAGCGTGCCTGGACGTCGGCGCGCAGCCGCGCGATGCCGTCGCGCAGGTCCTCGGCGCTGCGCTCGCCGACCTTGCGCAGCACGGGGACGAAGAGCCCGTCGGGGGTGTCCACGGCGATGCCGAGGTCCAGTTGCTCGTGCTGGCGGATGGCGAGCATGCGGCCGTCGAACCAACTGTTGAGGATCGGCTCGGCGCGGCAGGCTTCGGCGATGGCCTGGGCGATGCGGATCAGCGGGTCGCGGGCCTGGGCCCAGCGGTGCAGGTCGGCGTCGCCGTAGAGGGTCACCGGCACCACCTCGGCGTGGGAGCGCGCCATGTTGATCGCCATGCTGCGGCGCACGCCGCGCAGCCGGTCGCCGCCGAAACGGTCGCGGGCATGCTGGGCGGCGGCCTCCACGTCAGCGCGGGTGATCAGCCCGTCGGCGCCGCTGCCGGCGAGGCCGACCAGCTCCACCCCCAGTTGCCGGGCCAGTTGGCGCACGGCCGGGGTGGCGCGGGGGGCGAGGTGTTCCTGGGTGGAGGGTGCGGCACCGATGAAGAACTGGTCGGCATGGCTTTCGCCGCCGCCGTCGAGGCGACCGACCACGGTGCCGGCGTCCTGGTCCGCGCCTTCGTAAGCCAGCAGCGGTTCGCCGACGTGGAGGATGTCGCCCTCCTGGCCGAACAGCTTGGCGACCACGCCGTCGCGCGGGGCGGGGATGTCCACCAGGGCCTTGGCGGTCTCCACCGAGACCACCAGTTGGTCGGCGTGCACGCGGTCGCCGGGCTTGATGTGCCATTCGACGATTTCGGCATCCTGCAGGCCTTCGCCGAGGTCGGGCAGCTTGAAGTAGTTCATGGTCGTCTCCTCAGGCGGGGTCGAGGACGTGCTCGCACGCGGCGAGGATGTCGTCGGGACCGGGGATGTAGAGGGATTCCTGTCGGTAGAGCGGCGGCGGGATGTCCGGTGCGGTGACCCGCAGGATGGGGGCCTGCAGGTCGGTGATAACACGCTCGTAGAGGCTGGCGGCGATCTCGGCGCCGACCCCGCAACTGCGCGGCGCCTCGTGGACGATGATGCAGCGGCCGGTCTTGCGCACCGAGGCTTCGAGGGTCTCCAGGTCCAGCGGTTTGACGCAGGCGACGTCGATCACCTCGGCACTGATGCCGCGCGCCTCCAGTTGCCGGGCGGCCTCCAGGGTTTCCAGCACGCTGGCGCCCCAGGTCACCAGGGTCAGGTCGCTGCCCTCGCGCAGGGTGAAGCAGCGGTCCAGCGGCAGGCGCCGGCCGTCGTCCACCAGGGGTTGCGGGTTCATCCGGTAGAGCCGGGTGGGTTCGAGGAGGATCACCGGGTCCGGGTCGTCGATGGCGGCCAGCAGCAGGCCGTAGGCGCGGGCCGGCGACGAGGGGATCACCACGCGCACGCCGGGAAGGTGGGCGAACAGTGCCTCGGTGCTTTCGCTGTGGTGCTCCGGCGCGCGGATGCCGGCGCCCATGGGGCTGCGCACCACCAGTGGGCAGGACAGGCGCCCACGGGTGCGGTTGCGCAGGCGGCTGGCGTGGGACACCAGGTGCTCCATGGCGGCGTAGATGAAGCCGAGGAACTGGATCTCCATCACCGGTTTGAGGCCCTGGGCGGCCATGCCGACGCTGAGCCCGGCGATCATGGTTTCCGCCAGGGGCGTGTCGATGACGCGCTTGAAACCGTAGGCATCGCGCAGTCCGAGGGTGGCGCGGAACACGCCGCCGTTGACGCCGACGTCCTCGCCCAGCACCACCACGTTCTCGTCTTCGCCCATGGCGCGGTGCAGGGCCAGGTTCACCGCTTCCAGCAGGCTGCGCTTGGGGGTGTCAGTCATGGCGGTTCTCCTCGCGGCGCGCGGCACGCTCCAGCACCAGGTCGCGCTGGTCGGCCAGGGCTGCCGGCCAGCGGGCATAGACGTGATCCAGCACGGCTTCGGGGCCTTCGCGGCCGGCGTGCTCGAAGCGCTCCACTGCGGCCTGCACCTCGCGCTGGCAGTCGGTGATGAGCGCCTGCTCGCGGGCTTCGTCCCATACGCCGCTGGCGGCGAGGTAGGCGCGCAGGCGCTTGATGGGCTCCTCTTCCCAGGCCTGGTGCACCTCCTCGGCGCTGCGGTAGCGGGTGGCGTCGTCGGCGGTGGTGTGGTCGCCCAGGCGGTAGCTGAGGCATTCCACCAGGGTCGGCCCCTTGCCCTGGCGGGCGCGTTCGATGGCGGCACCGACCCGGTCGTAGACGGCGAGGATGTCGTTGCCGTCCACCTGTTCGCCGTGGAAGCCGGCGCCCAGGGCCTTCTGCGCCAGGGTCGGCGCGCCGCACTGGATGCGCCGGGGCACGGAGATGGCCCACTGGTTGTTGTTGACCACGAAGACCACCGGCAACTGCCAGGCGCCGGCGACGTTGAGTGCTTCGAGGAAGTCGCCCTTGCTGGTGGCGCCGTCGCCGCAGGTGGTGACGGCGACACGGTGCTCGCCACGGATCTTGAACGCGGTGGCCACCCCGCAGGCGTGCAGGGCCTGGGTGGCGATGGGCACGCAGAGCGGGAAGTCCTGCCCGGCGGCGGGCTCGGCGTAGGCGCTGCCGCGCTCGTCACCGCCCCAGTAGAGGAGGATTTCCTCCATGGCGACGCCGCGCATCAGTTGCACGGCGGTGTCGCGGTAGTAGGGCACCAGCACGTCCTCGGGCTGCATGCGCGCGCCGATGCCGACGCCGATGGCCTCCTGCCCGAGGGTGGGCGCGTAGGTGCCGATGCGGCCGGTGCGTTGCAGGGCCACGGCCTTCTGGTCGAACAGGCGGGTGAGCAGCATGCGCCGGTAGAGCCGGGCCAGCTGGTTGAAGTCATCCGCCCAGGGCGGCAGGTCGCCGACGGGGCTCCCGTCGGCCGCTAGGTAGCGGGTATGGGGCAGGTCGATCCGTGTGTGCATGTCGCCTCCTCACCTTGTGGGTGCGCAGGGATGACGGCGCTCATGGCGCCGAACCTGGCCCGGCCTGGATCTCGGCCGGGCCGCGTGGGCGCCGCTCAGCCGTAGAGCAGGCGCTCGGCCAACGCATCGGCGACCCGCGCCGGTGAGCGCTTGTCGGCCTGGGCGTGGGCGTAGATGTCGGTCAGGCGCTGGCTGATCCGCGCCAGGTGCGCGGTGATGGCCGGCATGTCGTCGCCCCGGTGACGCAGGGCAACGTGGATCAGGCCTCCGGAATTGATCACGTAGTCGGGCGCGTAGAGGATGCCGCGCGCTTCCAGCAGGTCGGCGATGTCGGGGCTGGCCAACTGGTTGTTCGCCGCCCCGGCCACCACGGCGCAGCGCAACTGGGGGGCGCTCTGGGTATTGAGCACACCGCCCAGGCCACAGGGCGCGAGGATGTCGCAGGGGGTGGTGAGCAGCGCTTCGCTGGCCACCGGGTGGGCGCCCAACTGCTCCACCGCCAGTTGCACGCGGCCGGGGTCGAGGTCGCTGACCAGCAGCTCGGCGCCGGCTGCGGCCAGTTGCTCGGCAAGGGCGTAGCCGACGTTGCCGAGCCCCTGCACGGCGATGCGCAGGCCCTCCAGGTCGTCGCTGCCCAGGCGTGCCAGGGCACTGGCGCGGATGCCGGCGAACACCCCCAGGGCGGTGCAGGGCGAGGGGTCGCCGTCGGCCTGGGTGCTGGTGACGTGGCGGGTGTGCAGGGCGACGCAGTCCATGTCGAGGCTGGAGGTGCCGCTGTCCACGGCGGTGATGTAGCGGCCGCCGAGGCTCTCCACCATGCGCCCGAAGGCTTCGAACAGCGCAGCGCGATCGGGCACGTGGGCAGGCCGCAGGATCACGGCCTTGCCGCCGCCGTGGGGCAGCCCGGCCAGTGCGGCCTTGTAGCTCATGCCCTGGGCCAGGCGGATGGCGTCACGCAACGCGCTGTCGTCGTCGGGGTAGGCGAGGTAGCGGCAGCCGCCGAGGGCCGGCCCCAGGCGGGTGTCGTGAATGGCGATGATCGCGCGCAGGCCGGTGACCGGGTCCTGGGCGAGGTGGAGCGCTTCGAGCCGAGCGCCTTCCATCTGGTTGAACATGGCGGGCCCCTTGCTGAGGTTGCCAGGGAGTATAGGCCGCCCACCGGAACCCGGCCGCCGACCCACTGGACGAAGGCGGACGGTCCGGCTACAAACCGCAGAGGCGACACGGAGAGCCCCGATGACCCCGCGACAACACTGCCTGGACTGTGTGCAGAAAACCCCGCCGGCGCTGCTGGAGGCGGCCCTGTGGATCGCCGCCGAGCATGACCCGCGCCGGGCACCGGTCGACGCCCTGCGGGTGTTCGACCACCTGCTGCGGGAGGTGGCCGCCGGGCTGCCCGAAGCGCCGCCGGCGGACCTGGCGCAACCGCTGCTGCGGCGGATGGCGGAGCTGGACTTCTGCGAGGAAGACGACCAGCCGCTGCAGCCACGCGCCGCGCTGCTCGACCAGGTGCTGGTGCGGCGCCGGGGCCAGCCCCTGTCGCTGGCCCTGGTGGCCCAGGCACTGGCGGCGCGCCTGGAGATTCCCCTGGCGGGGGTGAATTTCCCCGGCCACTTCCTGGTGCGGGTGCCCGCCGCCGACCACCTGCTGGACCCCTGCACCGGCCGCCGCCTCTACCCCCGGGATTGCCGCGAGCTGCTGCTGCGTACCCTGGGGCCGAAGGCCGAGCTGCTGGCCGAGCACATGCGCCCCTGTTCGGCGCTGGAGCAACTGCAGCGGCTGTCCCGCAACCTGCGCCTGCTGCATTTGCAGGCCGAGCAGGTGGAGGAGGCGCTGAAGGATGCGGAGCGGGTGCTGGAACTGGGCCCGGCCAACCTGATCGACCACCTGGCGCGGGCCGACATCTACAAGCAGTTGGAGTGCCCCCAGGCCGAACGCTACGACCTGGAGCGGGCGCTGCTGCTGTGCGAAGACGCGACCCAGCGGCTGCTGCTCAGCCGCCGCCTGGAACAACTGGGTGCCCCGCCGCCGCTGCACTGACCGCTACATCAGGCCCAGCGCCTTGGCGTGGGCCACCGCCTGGGTACGCCGCTTGACCCCGAGCTTGCCGTTGATGCGCCGGGCGTGGGTCTTCACCGTGTGCAGGGAGATGAACAGGCGCTCGGCGATTTCCTGGTTGGAACTGCCCTGGGCGATCAGCCCCAGCACTTCCAGCTCGCGGGGGCTCAGCGGGCCGCTGTCCTCGTCCAATGCTTCGCCCTCCTCCACCCCCAGTTCACGCAGCATCTCCGGCTGGCGCAGGCGCAGTTCGCGCACCGGTTGTTGCAGGTTCAACTGGCTGGCGAGGGCCAGGGCGTTGCGCAACACGGCAGCGGCGGTGCCGGCCTCGCCGCTGAGGTATTCGGTTTCCGCCAGGGCCAGGTGGACTTCCACCTCCAGGGCCTGGAGCCCCTTCTCCCGCGCCTTCTGCAACTGCCCGAGCAGCCGCTGCCGGGCGTTGAACACTTCACCTTCGTACAACTCGGCCAGGGCCAGTTGCCATTCGATGCGCGGGATCAGGTCGAGGGTCGCCGGCGGCGCCTGCACGGCGTGTTCGCCCCGGAAGTGCCGCAGCACCCGCAGCAAGGCATGGCGGGCCTGGCCGGCGCGGCCCTGCATGAGCAGCAGCCTGCTGCTCACCTGCAGCAACACGGCGCGGTAGACCCGTTCGGGAATGTGCCGCAACTGCATGAGGCGCTCGGCCTCGCGCAGGCGGTCGAAGGCCTGGTCGAAGGCGCGCTGGTTGGCATCCAGCACGGCCAGGCCGAGGTAGCCGTAGAGGGCCCGGTAGTCCTCGCAGGCACGGGCCTCGCGCAGGCCGGACTGGTAGTGCTGGCGGGCCGCGTTCTCCTGGCCCTGGCGCAGGGCCAGGCGGCCCCGGCGCAAGGCGATGCGGCCCAGCAGCGGGCTGGCGTCCAGCGCCTGCCCCATGAGAAAGGTCTGCGCTCGCTCCAGCACGGCATCGGCCCGCAGCAGCGCGCCCCGGTGCTCCAGCAACTGGGCGTGGTCGAGTTCGAGGAAGGCTTCCAGCAGCAGACAGCCCTGGCTGCGTGCCAGCACCAGGGCCTCGCGGTTCAGGGACTGGGCCTGGTCCAGTTCGCCAGCCAGCAGGGCCTGCTGGGTGAGCGCGGAATAGCAGATCAGCCGCTGGTCCCAGGCGTCCTCATCAAGGCCGACCAGGGCTTCACCCAGGTGCAGCCGGGCATTGGGCCCGTCACCCTGGAAGTGCGCCAGCAGGCCGTGTTGCGCCTGCCAGTAAGCCACCAGGCGCCGCTGTTGGCGGGCATCCGGCTGGGGCAGGAAGCGACCCTGCTCGGCGATACAGCGCGCCGCTTCATCCAGGCGCCCGGCGAACAGCAGGGCGCCGGCCAGCAGCCGCAGGGAATGCGGCGAGATTCGCAGCAGGTCTTCGCCCACGTCGGCGTGCAGACGCAGCAGCAAGGCGGCGTTGCGCCCGATGAACAGCTCGCGCACGCCGTAGTGCTGCAGCAGGCTGACGGCCACTTCGGGCTGGCTGGCCTCCAGCGCGTGCTCGATGGCCGCCGGCCAGTCCTGGCGCGCGGCGAACCACTGGCAGGCACGCAGGTGCCAGCCACGCCCGCCGCTGCCATCGCGGGCGCGCACCTGCCGGGCCAGGGGCGGGAACAGGCGGAACCAGCCGGGCGCCTCGGGCACGCTCTCGACAAAGCCGCCGAGGGCTTCCAGCTCACGCAGCAGGCCGGCGCCCTCCCCCGGGCCGAACAGGTGTTCGCAGAGGTCGGCATTGAAGCGCGGCAGGTGCACCAGGGCGTGCCAGGCTTCGCTGAGCTCCTGGCCCAGGCCGGCGAACAGTTCGTGATCCAGGTAGCCCATGAGGGTGGTGGACAGGGCCTGGCGCTGCAGCGGATCGGCAAAGCCCCACTCCACCGGCTCCAGCAGGGCCATGCGTACCCCGGCGCACCAACCGCCGGTGCGCTCGTGCAGGCGCGCGGGCGCATCGGTCGGCCAGGGCTGGCGGGAGTCCCGCAGCAGCGGCACCAGTTCGTTGGACTGGAAGGCCAGGGTGGCGGCGTCGAACTCCAGCAGGTCGCCGTCGATCAGCAGGCGCGGGAGGTTGCAGGTGGGGCGGCGGCGGGTGCTCAGCCACCAGGTGATGGCGCCGCCACTGGCGGCGATGAGTCGGTCGAGGCAGGCGTCGAGGGCGGGGTCGGGTTGGCGGGCGTAGTCGTCCAGCATCAGCCAGGTGGGGCTGCGCCAGACGGCCAGGGCGCGCAGCAGGCTGGGCTCGTCGTCCGCCTCCAGCCCGAGCGCGGAGGCGAGGATGGCGCGCAACCCGGCCTCGCCCTCGCTGCCGCCCAGGGGCAGCCAGTGCAGGGCGTGGCCCGGGGGCCGGCGCTGGGCGCACTCCAGCAGCAGCACGCTCTTGCCACAGCCGGCGGGCGCACAGAGCAGGCGCAGGCGCGCGGCGCTGGCCAGCAGGGGTTCCACCAGCCGGGGACGGGCGACATGCAGGGCCGGCAGCCTGGGCAGGCACACCGGTGGCGCGATGAGGTTCAGTGAGGACATGCCGGCTGCCTCTTGTTCTGTTCAGGGCTGCTCGTGGCGCCACCCTAGGCGCGAGGGGTGGGCTTGTTGAAGGATCATTCAGCCCTCTGATCCGGGGCCATAAGGGACGGGGCCGAGTGTGCGGTGCCAGGCTGGTCATCGAACGTTGCGAATGGATTGCGGTGCGCCTTGCCAGGCGAGCCGCGAGGAGGATTGGGACACCGCCACAAAAAAGCGGCCCGAAGGCCGCTGTCATGCGTCACTGACAAGCAAGGGACCGCGCACGTCCTTGTGCGCGGGTGGGACAACTAGCGAACGCCGGCGTTGCGCAGGGCGGCCGGGGTGTAGTCGGCAGCCTTGCCGACGAAGCCGAACTCGAAGCTGCGCTTCTCTTCGTTCTTCATGCCCAGGGCCAGGTAGCGGCCGGCGATGATGTCGTACAGCGCCTCCAGGGTGTAGGCCGGTACCTGGTGATGGTAGTAGAACTGGGCGTGGCCCTCGGCGACGCGCCACAACTGGCCACGGCCGTCGTAGTGGTCCACCAGGGCCACCTGCCAACTGTCTTCGTCGATGTACATGTGGCGCTTGGCGTAGATGTGTCGCTCACCCGGTTTCACCGTGGCGACTACTTCCCACACGCGGTGCAGTTCGTAGCGGGTCAGGTCCTGGTTGATGTGGCCGGCCTTGATGATGTCGTCGTACTTGAGCGAGGGCGAGTCCAGCTTGTAGCTGTTGTAGGGGATGTACATCTCCTTCTTGCCCACCAGCTTCCAGTCGTAGCGGTCCGGTGCGCCGGAGAACATGTCGAAGTTGTCCGAGGTGCGCAGGCCGTCGGCGGCGGTGCCGGGGCCGTCGTAGGCCACCTGGGGCGCACGGCGCACGCGGCGCTGGCCGGCGTTGTAGATCCACGCCAGGCGCGGCTCCTTCACCTGGTCGAGGGTTTCGTGCACCAGCAGCACGTTGCCGGCCAGGCGCGAGGGGGCGGTGACCTGCTGCTTGAAGAAGGTCAGCACGTTCTCGCCCTTGGCGGCCGGCAGGTCGGGCATCTCCTGGGGCACGGCCACTTCTTCCTCGAAGCGGATGGGGGTGTAGGAGCCGTTCACCTGGGGCGTGGCCTGGGTGATGACCCGGCGCAGGTTGCCGCCCCGGTAGCGGGTGACGTGGTTCCAGATCACTTCCACGCCGCTCTTGGGGATGGGGAAGGCGTAGTAGCGGCTTTCGGTGAAGTGGGCGAGGCCGTTGCCGTCGTTGATGGGCTGGACGTACAGCGCACTTTTCTTCGCGGCGTCCTGTACGGCCTGGGGCACGTTCACGGTGCGGTGAGTGGGGTACACCGGGATGCGGTAGGTCTCGGGGTAGCGCTTGAGCATCGCCACCTGGCCGTCGGAAAGCTTGTCCTTGTACTGGTCCACGTTCTGCGCGGTGATGGTGAACAGCGGCTTCTCGTTGGCGAAGGGGTCGGCGAGGAAGCCCTTGGCGTCCACGGCGCCGGCGTCCTTGCCGATGCCACCGGTCCAGGCGGGGATGCTGCCGTCGGCATTGCCGGCCTGCTCCGCGCCCAGGGGGGTGAGGGTGGTGCCGAGCTGGGCGGCTTCATCGGCGGAAACTGCGGCCATCACCTGGCTGGCCAGCAGGCTGAGGGCCAGGGCGGTGCTTTGCAGGAGGGTCTTGCGCATAGTCGTTTCGTCCACTCAGAAGTTCATGCCGAAGCTGACGGCGAGGAAGTCGCGGTCCACCAGGGTGTTGTACTTGCCGCCGAAGAAGTCGGTGTAACTGAGGCTGGCGGTGTAGGTGTTCTGGTAGTCGGCATCGAGGCCGATGCTCAGGGCCTTGGCGCCTTCGTTGAAGAGGCCGTTGGGGCCGTAGCCGTCGACGTCGTGGGACCAGGCCACGTTGGGCTTGAGGTTGATGCCGGCGATGACGTTGGCGTAGTCCAGCACAGCGCGGGTGCGGTAGCCCCAGGAAGTGCGGGTGACGAAGCCGTGGGTGTCGCCGCCGAAGCCGTAGGTGCCGTAGACCGAGTCACGCCCGTAGCGCAGCTCGCGGGGGTTCTCCAGGCCGCCGACGCGGGCCAGGCCGACTTCGCCCACCAGGGTCAGGCGCTCGGCACCCAGGACCTGGTCGAAGAAGTGGGTCAGGGTGGTCTGCACCTGGGTGATTTCCTTGCGCCTGTAGCCGGTGTTGTCGGCGCCGGCCGAAGTGGCGATGGGCGAGGCAGTGCCACCGGCCAGCGGGTTGACCAGGGCCAGGGTCACGTCGTTGGTGTTGAGCTGGATCGGTGCGTTCGGGCGGTAGCTGATCTCGCCGCTCCAGGCGGTGCCGGTGGGCAGGGTGGTGGAGAAGCTCAGGCCGTAGAGCCGGATGTCCTCGGGGTACTCCAGGTAGTAGCGGCCGTTGCCCAGCAGGGTGCTCTGCGCCAGGCCAGCGCCCGATCCGGCAACGATGCCGTTGGCCGTGCTGATGATCCCGGGCAGTGCGGCGAGGGTCGCGGCGCTGGCGGTCTGGGTGCCCACCAGCGGCGTGCGGCTGTGGTAGTTCATGAAGTACGCGCCGTACTCGGTCTCGTCGCCCAGCCAGCGCAGGGCTACGCCGAACTGGCCGGAGTCGCGGGCGTCGCGGTCGCCACCACGGGGCAGGATCACGCCCTCGCGGGCCACCTGGAAGCCCTGGCCGAAGCCCGCGGCGATGGGCTGCAGCGGCGCGATGGCCGGGGAGCCCACGGTGTAGCCGGTCACACAGCCATCGGCGGCCACGTCGCCACCGAAGAAGGTGCCGCAGTTGTCCAGCACGGTCTGGTCCCATTCCAACTGGTAGAAGCCTTCCACGCTGAGCTGGTCGGTGAGGGTCTGGGACAGGTAGAACATGTTCACCGGGATCAGGCCTTCCTTGATCTCGGCGCCGGGACGGCGGAAGGCGGAGACGTCCACCGGGTTGATGGCGTTGATGCTGTTGCCGATGAAGGTGCTCTCGCCCCAGCTCACCACCTGCTTGCCGAGGCGGACGTTCCCCGGCAGGTCGGCGATTGTGTAGTTGTGGTAGACGAACGCATCCAGCAGTTGCGCGCCGGCGGACTTGGAGCCCTCCTTGCGGTTGTGGTCGCTGATGGGCTTGAAGCGGCGGTCCTCGTCCTTCAGCTCGAAGTCGTACCAGTACTTGCCGCGCAGGAAGATGCCGGTGTCGCGGTACTTCAGCTCCAGGTCGTGGATGCCCTTGAAGATCTTCGAGAAGGTCTCGCCCTTCTTGAAGTTGAGGCGGCCGTCGTCACCGGTGGACGACTGGCCCTTGCCGCCGTTCACGGTGCTGATCAGGTCCGGGTCGCCGTTGCGCATGGACCAACTGGCGCCGACGGAGAGCGAGGAGTCGAACTGCCCCTCGATCTCGCCGATGTTGAAGTCCACGGCCTGGGCCTGGGTGGCGCAACCCAGGGTGATGGCGACGGCCAGCGCGTGCGGCCGGAAAACTGCGCGCGTTGTTGTTTTTGTCATGCGGCTTTCCTGGTGGGTGTAAGGAGGGCACCACCCTAACCAGTCACCCGCGCAGGCGATAAGCGCACCAAGGAGGGATTCATCCCTGTCGCTCTAAAGAGTGAATCCACCACCGCCGCAGGCGTCTCAGAGGGCCTTGTGAGGCCGCGCGGGGCTTTGGCATCCTCCCCGCTTTGCCCCACCGGCCACCGCCATGAACGACACCGACGCCCAGACCCTGGCCACCCGCGAGGTGGTGATGCGCTATCACCTGAGCTGGAAGGCGCGCGACATCGACGCCGTGCTCGCCCTCTACCACCCCGAGGTGGAATACAACGACTTCTTCCAGAACCGCTGCATGCGCCTGGCGGAGCTGGGCGACTACGTGCGCGCCACCATGCCCAGCGCCCCGGACGACTTCCTGGTGCACAGCGACCGCATCCGCGTGGACGGCGACACCGCCTTCATCCAGTACAGCCTGCGGGTCGGCCGCAGCGGTACCTTTCGTACCAGCGAGGCCATTACCGTTCGTGACGGGCTGATCTGGCGCATCAACGAGTACGCCCTGCTGGTGGCCGATGCCCGCGCCAGCGGCGAGCCCGAGCGCTCCAGCCGCCCGGCCGCCAGCCGCCTGGGCCTCTCCGCCCGCCAGTTGAGCCTGCTGGCGCGGGACCTGGAGGACTACTTCCAGCGCAGCCAGCCCTACCTCGACCCGGCCCTGGACCTGCACCAGGTGGCCACCGCCACCGGCTACACCCGCAACCAGATTTCCTACCTGCTCAACCAGATGCTCGGCCAGAGCTTCTACCAGTACGTGAACCAGGCGCGCCTGCGTCACCTGCTGGCCCAACTGGAGGCGCAACGCTCGGTGGCACGCATCGACGAGCAAGCCTTCGCCGCCGGCTTCAACTCCCTCTCGGCCTTCTACCGCTGCTTCCGCCAGCACACCGGCCTGTCGCCCAAGGCCTACCTCAAGCGCCTGCAGGCCGAGGGCTGAGCGCCCCGCCGCCTTGTCGGCGTGCCCGCGCGCACGACAAGGCGACCGGCAGCCACTAGGCTTGCCGCCCACGATCCCTTTAGACCCGAGGAATGCCCATGCCGGCCTGGAAATCGATCAGCCTGTGGATGGACCAGCTCGACGAGCCCCTCACGCCCCGCCCGGCCCTGGGCGGCAGCCTGGAGGCCGACGTCGCCATCATCGGCGCCGGCTACACCGGCCTGTGGACCGCCTACTACCTCAAGCGCCAGGCCCCCGAACTGAAGGTGGTGGTGCTGGAGTCGGAAATCGCCGGCTTCGGCGCCAGCGGGCGCAACGGCGGCTGGCTGATGGGCAACCTGCTGGGCGAGGACCGCGCCCTGGCCCGCCTGCCCCGTGAAGAGCGCCGCGCCAGTTGGGACCTGCTCCACGGCATCCCCGACGAGGTGGCCGAGGTGCTCACCCGCGAGGGCATCGACTGCGACTACCGCAAGGGCGGCGTGCTCTACTGCGCGGCCCGCTACCCGGAGCAGGAAACCCGCCTGCGTCACTACCTCGACGACCTCCACGCCGAAGGCCTGAACGATGACGACTACCGCTGGCTCGCGCCCCACGAACTGGCCGGGCACATCCGCGTGGCCGGGGCCCTGGGCGGCCTCTACAGCCCGCACTGCGCCACTATCCAGCCGGCCCGCCTGGTGCGCGGCCTGGCCAGCGCCGTGGAGCGCCTCGGCGTGCAGGTGTTCGAACAGAGCCGGGTCACCGACTGGGCACCGGGCCGGGTCACCACGCTGCAGGGCGAGGTGAAAGCGCGCTGGGTGGTGCCCGCCGTGGAAGGCTACGCCGCAGCGCTGCCGCCCCTGGGGCGCTACCAGTTGCCGGTGCAGAGCCTGCTGGTGGCCACCGAGCCGCTGCCGGAATCCACCTGGGCCGAGATCGGCCTGGAACAGGGCCAGGCGTTCAGCGAATTCAGCCGCCAGGTCACCTACGGCCAGCGCACTGCCGACAACCGCCTGGCCTTCGGCGCCCGGGGCGGCTACCGCTTCGGCGGCCGCCTGCGGGAAGACTTCAACCTCGACGACGAGGAAGTGGGCCTGCGCCGCTACCTGTTCGGCGAGCTGTTCCCCATGTTGCGCAACGTGCGCCTGACCCACAGCTGGGGCGGCAACCTCGGCATGGCCCGGCGCTTCCAGCCGCACATGCTGGTGGACCGCGCCAACGGCATCGCCCTCTCCGGCGGCTACGGCGGCGAAGGCGTCGGCGCCACCAACCTGGGCGGGCGCACCCTGGCCGACCTCATCCTCGGCCGTGAGACGCTGCTCACCCGCCAGCCCTGGGTACTTGGCGACGGCCCGCTGGACCGCCTCGCCGCCTGGGAGCCGGAGCCCTGCCGCTGGCTCGGCTACAACGCCATCATCCGCAGCTTCGTCCACGAGGACCGGGTGCTGGCCAACCCCCACAGCGCCCCCTGGCGGCGAGCCCTGGCCGTGCGCCTGGCCGCCTTCATGGAAAGCCTCATGCGCTGACGCGGCCCCGCCGCGCAGCCCCCTCCCCCCCTGATTGGAAACCCTTGCATGAAAGCCACCCTGCTGCAGAACACCCACACCCTGCCCCTGTCCGAACCCAGCCCGGTGCCGGTGCCCGTCGGCGAGCCGGTGCCCCATACCCGCGTGCATTCCGTCGAGCGCACCGACGGCGTGGAAACCGGCGTATGGGAATGCAGCCCCGGCAAGTTCCGCCGGCAGATCGTCGAGCAGGAGTTCTGCCACTTCACCCACGGCAGTTGCACCTTCACCCCGGACGGCGGCGAGCCCATCGAGATCAAGGCCGGCGACGCCCTGCTGCTGCCCGCCAACAGCCTGGGCGTGTGGGACGTGAAGGAAACCCTGCGCAAGACCTACGTCATCATCAGCCGCTGAGCCTGGCGGCGTGGCCCGGGAGTGCTGCGCGCTCCTGGGTGAATGAATTGGCTCTACCTGCGTTAGCTGTTGTGGATTCAACGAAAAGGCTCAAGCACGACGCTTTCAGGACGATTCTAGATTCCTGGCACACCCACCGCATGGGTTTCGCTTCGCTCTACACCATCCTACGAAAGCCGCCAGCCACGGCGTCCACCCGGTGGTGATGCGCACATCAACGTGAAGTATTGAGCATCGATGTTGGAGCAGCGGCCAAACGCCCCTTTCAGGAGGCCGAGCGCAATCGTCGTTTCAGGGGTTGAGCGACATGGATGTCGCGAAAGGCGTACCGGGCCATGGATGGCCCGTTACGCCGGGCCCCTGAAACGATGATGGAGCGAGGGAACCCGACGCGGTCGGGCCGTATGCAGGGGCGAGCCTCTTTGGTTTCTTTCTTGGCGATTGAAGAAAGAAACTCGCCCGGCAAGGCGAAACAGACCCCATCAGCAAGACTCGGCAATCAACCGGGCTCCAAATCCTCCAGCAACACTTAACGCAGACAGAGCCAATGAATTCGCCCCTACAGGAGAAGCGCCGTGGCAGATGCCAGGCGTTGGGCGGAGGTCGCTCTTTACCTCCACCAAACAAATGCCATCGGTCACACCGAGCCTGCCAATTCGCGGTTGAAACCGCTCCCACGGACGGTGTTCAGCGAACGAATCTGTGCCCACAACCCGCCGTCAGGAAAACTGCCCGTGACGCCCCTTGCCGGCGCTGAAGGCCTGGGCGCCGGCGCGGGTTTCGCCACTGTGGATAACCGCCAGGCCGCCCTCGAATTCATGGGCGATGGCGGCCTCGAACGGCAGGTTCCACTGGGCATAGGCGCTGGCGCGGTCGGCGAGCAGGCAGCGCTGCGGAAAGGCGGCGATCTCCCGCGCCAGGGCTTGCGCCGCCTCCAGCGCCGACCCGGCCGGCACCACGCGGTTCACCAGGCCGATGGCGAGCGCCTCGTCGGCCTGCACCGGGCGCCCGGTGAGGATCAGGTCCAGCGCCCGCCCCTGGCCGACGATGCGCGGCAGGCGCACAGTGCCGCCGTCGATCAGCGGCACGCCGAAGCGCCGGCAGAACACACCGAGCACGGCGTCCGCGGCCATCACCCGCAGGTCCGCCAGCAGCGCCAGCTCCAGGCCGCCGGCCACGGCATGGCCTTCGATGGCGGCGATCAACGGCTTGGCCAGTTGCATGCGGCTCGGCCCCATGGGCCCGTCACCGTCCACCTCCAGGCGGTTGCGCCGCTCGCCGTCTTCGGCCACCGCCGCCAGGTCGGCCCCGGCGCAGAAGGTGCCGCCGCTGCCGGTGAGCACCGCCACCCGCGCGTCATCGTCAGCCTCGAAGGCCCGCAGCGCCGCTGCCAGGGCCTCGGCGGTGGGGCGGTCGACGGCGTTGCGCACCTGCGGGCGGTCGATGGTCAGGGTGGTGATGGGGCCGTGCTTTTCGACGCGGATGCTCATCGGGGACTCCTTGGGCGAATGACAGAAGAAAAGAGCGTTCTCAATCAGGTGCTGCTGAAGGACCACAAAACCAAGCTCACTATCGAGTTCTGCGGAGGTTTCCAGTTTCGCCCCCCCGGGCGAATTCCTTTTCCAATCGTTGAAAAGGAATCAAAAAACTCGCCCCTGCATACGGCCCGGCTACGCCGGGTTCCCTCGCTCCATCATCGTTACAGGGGCACGCGCTGACGGGCCATCCCTGGCCCGGCAGCGCTCTCGCGACATCCATGCCGCTCATCCCCTTACACGACGACTCCGCTCGGCCTACTGAAGGGGCCACTCTCCCCGCTCCAACCTCCAAGCTCTAACCACCACAGGTGTCTGCATGAAGTACACCGCAGGAACAGCAACACAGGCGGCCACCACAATAAAAAAGGCCGGCAAGATTGCCGGCCTTCACCCTAGTGCGTTCCCGGGGAGCTGTTCAGCCTGCTGGCGGAATCCCCTAGGAGTCTGGCGGGATCAACCCGTGTATTTCTGCAGGTTGGCCATCATTTCCTTCAGGGCTTCGACGTTGTCCGCCGGGTGGGCGGCGCCTTCGAAGTCGCAGATCCGCTGCCAGCTGGCAGCCACGTCTTCGACGCTGAAGCCCTGGCGCGGATCGAAGCCGGCGCCCAGGCTGCGCTCCCAGCGCACCTTGCCGATCCAGCCGCCGCCCACTTCGAACAGGCCGGAGGTTTCCTGGCACTGCTCGCTGCCGAGGAACACCACCAGGGGGCTGACCAGCTCGGGCTTGAGCTGCTCGAACACCTGGGGCGGGATCAGGCCTTCGGTCATGCGGGTGCCGCCGGTGGGGGCGATGGCGTTGACCAGGATGTTGTTCTTGCGGCCTTCGATGGCCAGGGTGCGGGTCAGTCCGTAGAGGCCGAGCTTGGCCATGCCGTAGTTGGACTGGCCGAAGTTGCCGTAGATGCCGGAGGTGGACGAGGTGAAGATCACCCGGCCATAGCCCTGCTCGCGCAGGTGCGGCCAGGCAGCGCGGGTGACCTTGTAGGCGCCTTCGACGTGGACCTTGTAGACCAGCTCCCAGTCGGCGTCTTCCATCTTGTGAAAGGTCTTGTCGCGCAGGATGCCGGCGTTGTTGACCACCACGTCGATGCGGCCGAAGTGATCCAGGGCTGTCTGCACGATCCTGTCGCCGTCGGTGACGGAGTCATGGTTGGCCACGGCGGTGCCGCCCGCTTCGCGGATCTCGGCCACCACGCGGTCGGCGGCGGAGGCGTTGGCGCCCTCGCCATGGGTGCTGCCGCCCAGGTCGTTCACCACCACCTTGGCGCCGTGCTTGGCGAACAGCAGGGCATGGGCGCGGCCAAGACCGCCACCGGCGCCGGTGACTATGACCACTTTGTCTTCGAAACGGATCGATTCGCTCATGCAATGGACTCCAGGGCAGTTTCGGGTATCGGCCGAGTGTCCTGCAGTGCTGCCCAGCCGACAAGAAAGGTCGACGGCCATGAATGGTGGGCGATAACGGCGGGGGATGGCCGGGCGCGTCGCAGAGCGCCCGGCGGCGGCTCAGTCGAAGGGCATGAACAGCGCGCCACGCGGGCGCAGCTTGAACAGCCACCAGTTGTAGAAGGTGCAGAGCAGGGTCACCAGCAGGCAGGCGACGAAGCAGCCGACGCAACTGAACCAGACCCAGGGGGCGTTCTCGTAGTAGGCGGCGTAGGCCACCAGGCCGAAGCTGGCCAGCAGCAGGAGGATCGCCAGGCCACGCCCGGCGATGCGGAAGAAGGGATGCAGCAGCACCAGCAGCTTGTACAGCATGTGACCTCCGAGCCCGGGCACTGAGCCCGGGCGCATCTTGGAAAGTGAGGCCGCGATGCTAGGCCGAGGAGCCGCTGGCAGGCTGCCGGATTATTCCGAATGCACTACCGGACGGCTCCGGGAAGCGCCCCTAGGCGAACGTCCAGTAGCCGGCGCCTGCAGCGGCCACGCCCCCGAGGGGGTCAGTTGCAGGAGTCGACGTCGCCTCATGGGGCGCTCTCCAGGGCCTGGCGGAACGCCAGGTAATGCTGCAGGACCTGGTTCGGTGCCTCGGTCTGCGGGTAATGGCCGATGTGTTCGAGGAGCACGGTGTCGGGCTCGGGGATCAGCTCACGGTAGCGCGCCACCATGTGGGCACCGGAGATGGGGTCGACGACACCGTCGATCATCCGCAGCGGTACGCCGCCTTTCTGCATGGCGGCCACCCAGCGGTCGCGCTGCTCGCGGCGCTCGGGGATGTAGCGGATCAGCCGGTGCATCACCGCCGGGCCATCGTGGGCGGCCACCAGGCTCCAGAAGTCGTCCAGTTCCGCTGCCGAAGGCTGGGTCGCCGGGCCGAAGATCTTGCCGAAGTTCGCCCCCAGCTTGGCGCGGGAAAAAAACCGGCCGATCAGGGGCCCCAGGGGGCTGAGCAGCAGTTTCTGCACCAGCACCGGGTGGTGGGCCTCGGGGAACAGGCCACCGTTGAGGAACACGCAACTGGCGATGCGGGCGCGGCCTTCGTGGTGCCGTGCCAGCAGTTCCTGGGCGACGCTGTCGCCGTAGTCGTGGGCCAGCAGGTGCACCGGGCCGTCGATGCCCAGGTGGCGCACCAGGGCCTGCTGCAGGTCGGCCTGTTCCAGCAGCCGATAGTCGTGGCCGCGCGGCTTGTCGGAGTCGCCGAAGCCGAGCATGTCGCAGGCGATCACCCGGTAGCGCTCGGCCAGGGGCTGCCACAGGTAGTGCCAGTCCCAGGCGGCGGTGGGGAAGCCGTGGATCAGCAGCAGCGGCTCGCCCTGCCCGGCCGCCCAGTAGCGGATGCGGTGGCGCTGGAACAGCAGGTCGCGGCCCTGGGCGCGCCAGTCACCCAGGGGGATACCCGGCAGGGCCATCAGTCGCGGTACCCGGGGTTCTGCTGGTCGAGCTTGCGCAGCAGCGCCGGCCACGGCAGCGCGCCGCCCATGCCGGTGGGGCTCTTCATGACGCCGGCGAGCATCTGCCGGGCGCCGTCGAGAATCTGCTGCGGGATGTGGATCAGTTCGCCGCCGCCGCTCTGGGCCATCACCTGCACTTCGCAGGCGCGCTGCATCGTGAACATGCCGAGGAAGGCGTCGGCGATGCTGCCGAAGGCGGTGAGCAGGCCGTGGTTGGGCAGGATCATGAAGTTGGCGCTGCCGAGGTCAGCCTGCAGGCGGGCCTTCTCCTCGTGGTGCAGGGCCACGCCTTCGTAGCCGTGGTAGGCCAGGCTGGCGAGGACGAACAGGGATTGCTGGGAGAGCGGCAGCAGGCCTTGCTTCTGCGCCGAGACGGCGATGCCGGCCGGGGTGTGGATGTGCAGCACGCAACCGACGTCGTGGCGCACTTCGTGGATGGCGCTGTGGATGGTGTAGCCGGCGGGGTTGATGTCGTAGGGGCTGTCCATCAGCTTGTTGCCGGCCAGGTCGACCTTCACCAGGCTGGAGGCGGTGATCTCGTGGAACATCATCCCGTAGGGGTTGATGAGGAAGTCCTCGGTGCCGGGCACCTTGGCGGAGATGTGGGTGAAGATCAGGTCGTCCCAGCCGTACAGGGCGATCAGGCGGTAGCAGGCGGCCAGGTCGACGCGGGTCTGCCACTCGGCGGCGGAGACCTGGTCCTTGATGGAGGGGCTGGGCGGAGTCTGGGCAGCGGTCACGGCGATCACCTCGTTGTTGTTGTGGGTGACCGGAGTCTAGCGAGGCCGGGCCACCCCGCGAGTCGCCTTGGCAGCCATCCTGATGACCGAGGGAGTCACAGCAGGTGGGTCAGCAGGGGTGCGGCGAACAGGTTGAGCAGCCCCATCAGGACCATCACCAGGCCGGCGACGGTGCCCTCTTCGCGCCCCACTTCCTGGGCCCGGCTGACCCCGGCGCCGTGGGCTCCGACGCCGAACAGGGCGCCCCGGGCGAGGCTGCTGCGCAGCGGCAGGAAGCGGATCAGCAGGCTGCCGGCGAGGGCGCCGAACACGCCGGTGATCATCACGAACACCGCCGTCAGCTCCGGTACGCCGCCCAGGCCCTGGGCCAGGGGCATGGCGAAGGGCGTGGTGATCGAACGCGGCACCAGCGAGCGGCTCACCGGCGCCTCCAGGGCCAGGGCCTGGGCCAGCCACCAGGAGCTGGCGATGGCCACGCTGCTGCCCATCAGCATGCCCAGCGAGAGCGCCGGCCAATGCCGGGCCAGCAGGGCGCGCTGCTGCCAGATGGGCACAGCGAAGGCCACCGTGGCCGGGCCGAGCAGCAGCATCAGCCAGTGGGTGAGCCCGGCGTACTCGGCATAGGCGGTGTGCAACGGCACGGCCACCGCCAGCAGCAGCGCCGGCACCAGGATCAGCGGCGACAGCAGGTAGCGCCCGCTGCGTCGGTACAGCCAGCGGCTGAGCAGGTAGCCGCCGAGGGTCAGGGCGAGCCAGAACCAGGCCATCGGATCAGTGCTCATGGCGTTCACTCCAGCGGCACACCAGTTCCACGGTCAGGGCGGTGGCGAGCATCACCAGCAACGTGCTGACGCCGATCACCAGCAGGATGCGCCAGCCCTCGCTGCGCAGCAGCGCGCCGTAGTCCAGCAGGCTCATCAGCGCCGGGATGAAGAACAGCAGCATCTCCGCCATCAGCAGCCCGGCACCCAGTTGCAACGCTGCGGGCTGCACCCAGCCACTGGCAAAGGCGGCCAGCAGCAGGCCGAGGCCGATCACCCCACCGGGAATCGGCCAGGCCAGCCAGGCGGCGATCTGGCCACCCAGCAGGTAGAGGGCGATGAGCACGACGAGTTGCAGGACGAGGCGGGACAGGTGGCTGAGGCGGGCGCGGGACATGGGATGCACTCCTGTGATGGCGTGCAGCTTAGGGCCGGGCCTATCATCCCAAAAGCGAATTGTTCGACTTGCTCCCATTCGAGATTGGAATAGCGATGGAATTTCACCAGTTGCGCAGTTTTGTCGAAGTGGTCCGCCAGGGCGGCTTCACCCAGGCGGCCAAGACCCTGCACGCCACCCAGTCCACCATCAGCAAGCAGGTGGCCCAGTTGGAGCAGCGCCTGGGGGTGCTGCTGCTGGAGCGCAACGGTCCGCACCTGCGCTTGACCGACGCCGGCACCCTGGTGCTGCGCCGGGCGGACGAGTTGCTGCGCCTGCGCCAGGACCTCTACAGCGAGCTGGACGACCTCAGCCAGTTGGCCCGGGGCGAGCTGCGCCTGGGCCTGCCGCTGCTGGGGGGCGAGGTGATGTTCGCCGAGCTGTTCGCCGCGTACCGGCAGCGCTACCCGAACATCGTGGTGCGGCTGTTCGAGGGCGGCAGCAAGCTGATGGAGGAGGCGCTGCTGCGCGGTGAGCTGGACATAGGCGGCAGCCTCACGCCCAACGATCCGGCGCTGGCCTTCCAGCCGTTCTGCAACGAGCCGCTGGACGTGCTGCTGCCTGAAGCCCATGCGCTGGCGGGGTGTGACGGCATCGCCCTGGCGCAGTTGAGAGACGCGCCCTTCCTGCTCTACCAGCAGAGTTTCACCCTCAACGACCGCCTGCTGCTGGCGTGTCGCCAGGCCGGCTTCACCCCACGGGAGGTGGGGCGCAGCGGGCAGGCGGACTTCCTCGCGGCGCTGGTGGCCGCCGGCCAGGGCGTGGTGCTGCTGCCGCGCATCGTCGCCCGCACGCTGGAACGACCGGGCCTGCGCCGGGTGCCGCTGGTGGAGCCGGATCTGCGCTGGGACATCGCCTTCGTCTGGCGACAGGGCGCCTACCTGTCACGGGCGGCGCAGGCCTGGCTGGATCTGTTGAAGGAATATTCGCCGCTGACGGCATCAGGCGGCGCAGCAGGCTAGAGGAATTGCCGATCCAGCAGCGGCCACTGGCGCTGGGCGTCGAGGTCGTCGGCGAGCAGGCGAAAGCCATCGAACTCGAAGGCCGGGGCGACGTTGCAGCCCACCAGGGTGTAGGCCCCGAGGGCGCGTGCCGCCTGCCAGGCATGGGCGCGCACGGTGCGCTGCGGCAGGCTGCCCTCGCCCACCGGCCCGAGGCGCTCGCGGCGCAGGGCCTGGGGGTCGTCGGCGATCAGCAGCTCCAGCGGGTCGCCTTCGTAGAAGTGCCAGGTCTCGTCGGCATCCACCCGGTGCCAGCGGCTGATGCCACCGGCGGGCAGGAGGAAGAAGATCGACGAGGACATCGAACGACCATCTGCAAGGCTGCCCTCGGCCTCGAACGCCCGGCGGTAGAAGCCACCCTCGGGGTGCGGGGCCAGTTGCAGGGCTTCGATGAGGTACGCCGCGCGCGGGTGCATCAGGCGCTGAGTGCAGCGGCGAAGCGGGCGATCCAGGGCTCGGCGTCCACTTCCGGGGTGACGGTTTCGCTGGCGTCCAGGCGCAGCATCTCCTGCACCTCGCGCAGGCCCAGTTCGGCGTGCAGTTCACGCATCATCTCGCCGCCGCCGCAGAACTGGTCGTAGCTGGAGTCGCCGAGGGCCAGCACGGCGGCGGGACGGCCGCGCCAGTCGGGAAGCTGGTCACGCAGGACGTGGTAGAGGGGCAGCAGGTTGTCGGGCAGCTCGCCCATGCCGGTGGTGGAGGTCACACTGAGGAACGCTTCGGGGCCGAAGGCCTTGAGTTCGTCGAGGGTCATCCCGGCCTTGTGCCAGGCCTCGTGGCCGGCGGCCTTGAGCAGCCGCTCGGCGTGGCGGGCGACTTCTTCGGCGGTGCCGTAGACCGAGCCGGATAGGATGGCGACTTTCATGACTTCTCCTGTTAGCGCGAAATGAATCGCATTATGCCGCAACTGGCAGTCCGCCCCCGATGTTTTAGAATCCCTGCACCTCGAACCAGGAACTCGTCATGATCAACGCCAAACTGCTCCAGCTGGTGGTCGAAGCCTCCAACGACGGCATCGTCGTCGCCGAACAGGAAGGCGACGACAACATCCTCATCTATGCGAACCCGGCGTTCGAACGGCTGACCGGCTACAGCCAGGACGACATCCTCTACCGCGATTGCCGCTTCCTGCAGGCAGGCGACCGTGACCAGCTCGGCCTCGCGGCGATCCGCCAGGCGATCAAGAAGGGCGAGCCGAGCCGGCAGATCCTGCGCAACTACCGCAAGGACGGCAGCGTGTTCTGGAACGAGCTGTCCATCACCCCGGTGCACAACGAGGCGGATCAACTGACGTACTACATCGGCATCCAGAAGGACGTGAGCCCCGAGGTCGAGGCACGCCAGCGCGTGCGCGAACTCGAGGCGGAGGTGGCGGCCCTGAAGGCCCGCATCGCGGAACTGGAGGGCTGAGGCGTCAAGGCAGGCGAGGCCGCTGCGGCGGCGCAGCGGGTTCTTCCAGGTTCTGTCAGGTGTCCAGATGGCCGTCCAGCAGGCGGCGCAGACGCAGTTGCATGGTGCGACCCTCGCTGCCCAGAGTCGCCACCGGGCTACGTTCCAGGGCGCTGCCGATCAGGTCGGCGGCTTCGCCGGCCAGGGCCAGCGGGCACTCCACCGAGAGCGCCAGGCGCCCGAGGCGCGCCGCCAGGTCGTCCGCCGGCGGGTGGTTGGAGAACACCACCAGCGCCTGGGGCGCGATCTTCTCGCACACCAGCGGCAGCTCCTGGAACGGCTGATCCAGACCCAGCACACGGATTGCACAGTCGCCATGGCTGAGCAGCAAGGCCGCTACCAGCAGCTCCAGCTCGCGGCACTCGCCCTGCAGCGGGGCGACCACCACGCAATCTTCCCCATCCCCCGGTGACAACTGCAGGCGCTGCAACACGCGCCCGCGCAGGAAGGCGTCGAAGAAGGCCCATTCGCTGGCCACGCCGTATTCATCCTGGCGCAGCAGCAGGTCGCGCCAGAGCGGCATCAGCACGTCCTGGAACACCACGGTGAGCGGGTAGGTGGAGAACACCTGGCCATAGAGCCGCTCCAGGGCCGGGCCGTCGAAGGCCGACAGCGCCCGGCGCAACTGCGCCTGCCACTCGCCCCACTCCGCCATGGCGGCGGCCGGCTGCACCGGGGCGGGGGCCCGGGTGGAGGCGCTGCGGGCGAGGATCTGCCCGACCTTGCTGACCGGCACGCCGCGGTCGATCCAGGCCAGGATGCTGCGCACGGCCTCGACGTCGGCATAGGAATAGAGGCGGTGGCCGCTGTCGGTACGGGTCGGCTGGATCAGCCCGTAGCGACGCTCCCAGGCGCGCAGGGTGACCGGGTTGACGCCGGTGAGGCGGGAGACTTCGCGGATCGGGAAGAGTTCTTCCTGCTGCATGGCGATGGCTGCGTTATCGGTCATGGCAAAAGGTCTGGGCTTGAAAGCGCAGAGTTTAACCCAGGCCCGGCTCCTTGCTCAGTGCCCGGATGCGGTGCGGCATGCGCCATTGGCGCGCACCGAGCCGACTTTCACTGTCCGGTTGCCATCCGGCGGCCCCCGGCACGCGGCACTGGCGTATTCAGCCGAAACAGGAATAATCCTTGCCTCTGAAAGGGAGCAGGCCCACCACCCCGGGCCGCTTCCCGCGCTGCCCCCACCCTGGGCAGCGCCCGCAACTGGAGATACACGATGTCTGCCGATCCCGTCACCCTCATGGTGGCGCGCCGGGTCACCCGCGAGCGCTACGACGATTTCATGGCCTGGCTGCGCGAAGGCGAGCAACTGGCCGCCGACTTCCCCGGCTACCTCGGCTCGGGCGTCCTGGCCCCGCCGCCCAACGACGACGAATTCCAGATGATCTTCCGTTTCGCCGACGAGCCCACCCTGGCCGCCTGGGAGCATTCCGCCTCGCGCCGTGCCTGGCTGGAACGTGGTGCCGGCCTCTTCGACCGCCCTCATGAGCACCGCGCGCTGGGCCTGGATGCCTGGTTCGGCAATGCTGACCGCCGGCCGCCTCGCTGGAAGCAGAGCATCGCCATCTGGCTGGCCTTCTTCCCGGTTTCGCTGGGTTTCAACCTGCTGTTCGGCCCCTGGCTCGGTGGACTCGACCTGCTGGTACGCGTCTTTATCAGCACGCTGGTTCTGACGCCGCTGATGACCTACTGGTTCATCCCGTTATCCACCCGCCTGCTGGCCCCCTGGCTGAACACACCGGCTTCCCGCACCCGCCGCCCCGGCTTCACGGCCCCCTCCCGATAACGTCACAAAGGTTGTACAGAGGCAAAATCTGTACAACCTTACGGCACCCTCTCTTTTTATATAACCCCACACGAATCAAGGACTTGGCTGAATTCACGGTCGGAATTCGGATTTCTTCAGCGCCAAGAATTGTACAAACCCAGGCTTCTGGTATAAGTTTTCACCATTCCGCCCCAGCCCGGGGTATCGCCCTGCCACGAGGCCCCCATGAGCCCTTCGGCCGCTCCCATCCTGATTACCGGCGCCAGCCAGCGCGTGGGCCTGCATTGCGCAGAACGCCTGCTGGACGACGGCCAGCCGGTGATCATCAGCTACCGCACCGAGCGCGAAGGCGTGCACCGGCTGCGTGAGCGCGGCGCCTGCGTGATCGCGGCGGACTTCTCGGACGAAGCCGGCATCCTCGCCTTCATCGAACAGCTCAAGGCCGCTACGCCGCACCTGCGAGCCATCGTGCACAACGCCTCCGACTGGCTCACCGAAGCGCCCGGCCACGAGGCCGAGGCCTTCCAGCGGATGTTCAGCGTGCACATGCTGGCGCCCTACCTGATCAACCTGCATGCCGAGGCGCTGCTGCGCCACGGCGGTCCGGCCGACATCGTCCACATCAGCGACGACGTGGCGCGCAAGGGCAGCGAGAAACGCATCGCCTACTGCGCCAGCAAGGCCGGGCTGGACAACCTCACCCTCTCCTTTGCCGCCCGCTATGCCCCGGCCATCAAGGTCAACGGCATCGCGCCGGCGCTGGTGATGTTCAACACCGGTGACGACGCCACCTACAGGACCAAGACCCTGGCCAAATCCGCCCTCGGCATCGAGCCCGGGCCGGAAGTCGTGTACCAGGGCCTGCGCTACCTGCTGGACAACCCCTACGTCACCGGAACGACGCTAACCCTCAATGGCGGCCGCCACCTGAAGTGAACCGGCCGTACGGACTGCCAAGATGAATGACGACCTGTCCTCCCACTACCGGGAAATCCTCATGGGCGTGGGTGAAAACCCCGAGCGCGAAGGCCTGCTGGATACGCCCAAGCGGGCTGCCAAGGCGATGCGCTACCTGTGTCGTGGCTACGAGCAGAGCCTGGAGGAAGTGGTCAACGGCGCGCTGTTCTCGTCCGACAACGACGAGATGGTGACCGTGAAGGACATCGAGCTCTACTCCCTCTGCGAGCACCACCTGCTGCCCTTCATCGGCAAGGCGCACGTGGCGTACATTCCCACCGGCAAGGTGCTCGGCCTGTCCAAGGTGGCGCGCATCGTCGACATGTTCGCCCGCCGCCTGCAGATCCAGGAGAACCTCACCCGACAGATCGCCGAGGCCATCCAGCGCGTCACCGGCGCCGCCGGCGTCGCCGTGGTGATCGAGGCCAAGCACATGTGCATGATGATGCGCGGCGTGGAGAAGCAGAACTCGGTGATGACCACCTCGGTCATGCTCGGGGCCTTCCGCGAATCGCCGAGTACCCGCCAGGAATTCCTCAAACTCATCGGACGGAGCTGAGCATGCCGAGACTGGAGCCAGGAATGGCGCGGATCCGCGTGAAGGACCTGCGCCTGCGTACCTACATCGGGATCAAGGAGGAGGAAATCCTCAACAAGCAGGATGTGCTGATCAACCTCACCATCCTCTACCCGGCCGCCGACGCGGTGGACTTCAACGACATCGACCATGCGTTGAACTACCGCACCATCACCAAGGCCATCATCCAGCACGTCGAAGAGAACCGCTTCGCCCTGCTGGAGCGCCTGACCCAGGAGATCCTCGACCTGGTGATGACCAACCCGCGGGTGCGCTACGCCGAAGTGGAAGTGGACAAGCCCCACGCCCTGCGTTTCGCCGAGTCGGTGTCGATCACCCTCGCCGGCCATCGCTGATCCCCGCTGCCCGGCCCCGCGCCGGGCATTGCCGTCCCCGGGAGCGGCTCTTATCATCGCCGCGCCCTCCTCACCGATCCCAAGGAGTCCTCCGATGAACGAGCAACAGCGCCTCGAACTCGAAGCCGCCGCCTTCCGTCGGCTGGTCCAGCACCTGCGCAGCCGCACCGACGTGCAGAACATCGACCTGATGAACCTCGCCGGCTTCTGCCGCAACTGCCTGTCCAAGTGGTACAAGGCTGCCGCTGACGACCTCGGCGTCGAAGTCAGCCCCGAGCAGGCCCGCGAAGAGATCTACGGCATGCCCTATGCCGACTGGAAGGCCAAGTACCAGAAAGAAGCCAGCGCCGAGCAGCAAGCGGCCTTCGACAAAGCGAACAAAGCATGAACGACCTGAATGCATTCCGTAGCCGCCTGGCCAGTGGCGAGCACCTCTTCGCCGACACCCTGGCCTTCATCGCCGCCGGCTACGACTACCAGCCCTGCGCCTTCGTCAACGGCGGCGTGGAGAACGCCGCCGGACAGAACGAAGGCTCCTGCAAGACCCTGGGCCTGGCCATGCTGGAAAGCCTGAGCCGCGATGAGGCTCTGCTGGCCTTCGGCGAGCACTACCGCGCCGTGCTAGCCACCCCCGAGGGCAGCGATCACGGCAACATCCGCGCCCTGATGAAGAGCGGCCTGGACGGCGTTCGATTCGACGGCGAACCGCTCAAACGCAAAGCCTGAGGCGCCTAGGGGCGGCGCTCAACGCGCGGCTCATCTGTCAGAGAACGCTGACATACGTCACGAAAGGAACAACGTATCCTACGCGACGTAACGGGAACACCAGGGAAGGTGTCCTACGCCCAACACCCGTTGAGCGTTCCCCCTTCCCGTGCAGTTTCGGAGTCGCATGGATGCAACAGACCCTCGTTTGGAAACCCTGGTCCCACCCTGGCGTGGAGCACCTGCGCCTGCACCGTGCCGCCGATGGCGTCCACGTCAGCAGCCACCTCATGCAGAGCCGCGGCGGCAGCAGCTTCGCCGCCACCTATGTGCTCGACTACGACCCTGAATGGCGCTTCCGCCAACTCTGGCTGAAGGTCGACGACCACGGCCCCCGCAGCCTGCGCCTGCAGCGTGACGACGACGGCCGCTGGAGCCTGGACGGGCAGCCCTGCCCGGAACTGGAGCACTGCGACCAGGTGATGCTGGGCGCCAGCCCCTTCACCCACAGCCCGATCCTGCTGGGCAAGCCGCTGGAGACCTGGGAAGAACACACCCATCGGGTGGCGCACATCGACCTGCCCACCCTGACGGTGCAGGCGCGCCCACAGCGCTACCGCTGCGTGAAGCGCGACGCGCAGTTGAGCCGGTACCACTGGGAGCAGGAAGGCGACGCGGGCGGCGAACTGACCCTCGACGACCGGGGCCTGGCCACCCGCCTCGAAGGGCAGTTCCTGCGCCTGGATGCCCGCACCCTGCGCCTGACCGAACTGCCCATCAACACCTGGGTCTGACGCCCCCTCAAAGCGCGTCGAGGTAGCGCTCCACGTCCAGCGCCGCCATGCAGCCGGCGCCGGCGGAGGTGATGGCCTGGCGGTACACCGAGTCGGCCACGTCACCGGCGGCAAAAACCCCGGCCACGCTGGTGGCAGTGGCATTGCCATCGCGCCCACCGTTGACCACCACGTAGCCGTCGCGCAGGGCCAGTTGGCCCTCGAACAGCGAGGTGTTCGGCGTGTGGCCGATGGCGACGAACAGGCCGTCCACCTTCAGCTCGTCCATCTGCCCGTCGCGGCCGCGCAGGCGCACGCCGGTCACGCCCATCTCGTCGCCCAGCACCTCGTCCACCTCGGCATTGAGCTTGAGCACAATGCGTCCTTCGGCGATGCGTGCGCGGAGCTTGTCCTGCAGGATCTTCTCGGCGCGGAAGGTCTCGCGGCGGTGCACCAGGGTCACCTTGCTGGCGATGTTGGTCAGGTACAGCGCCTCTTCCACGGCCGTGTTACCGCCGCCCACCACAGCCACCTCGCGGTTGCGGTAGAAGAAGCCGTCACAGGTGGCGCAGGCGGATACGCCCTTGCCCATGAAGCGCTCCTCGGAGGGCAGCCCGAGGTAACGGGCGCTGGCGCCAGTGGCGATGATCAGCGCGTTGCAACTGTAGGTGCCGCTGTCCCCCACCAGGGTGAAGGGCTCGCCGGCCAGGTCCACGGCATTGATGTGGTCGAAGACGATCTCCGTCTCGAAGCGCTCGGCGTGGGCCTGCATGCGCTGCATCAGCGCCGGCCCGGTGAGCCCGTGGGCATCGCCCGGCCAGTTGTCCACCTCGGTGGTGGTGGTCAGTTGCCCGCCCGCCTGCAGGCCAGTGATCAGCAGAGGTTTGAGGTTGGCGCGGGCGGCATAGACGGCCGCGCTGTAACCGGCGGGACCGGAGCCGAGGATGATGACGCGGGCGTGGCGAGTGACGGACATGGCGGACACCTCAGGTAATAAAAAGAGGCCGCTGCGAGCACTAGGGGAAGGCTAAGGGAATGCAGCGGCCTCACGAACCAGCGGGAGCCGGCGAGCCCCCGAAAATGCTGGCAAGGCTACCGACGCCGCCCCCGGCCACGGAAATGTGCATTGCTTATCCCCTCGATAGGGCGCCCCTATCGCCGGGTGGGCGTGTGACGCCAGCGCTTTTACCGCCACGACAAAGTCGGTAAGGTCCGCCAGTCCCCTCTCATGGAGCGCCCGATGACCGCCCCTGCCCTGTCCGGCCCGCAATACCTCGGCGAAGGCCTGAAACTGATCCTCCGTCCCGGCCTGCGCCTGTTCGTGCTGCTGCCGCTGACCCTGAACCTCGTGCTGTTCATCGCCCTGATCGGCTTCGCCATGCGCGAATTCGGTGGCTGGGTCGATGCCTTCATGCCCAGCCTGCCCGACTGGGCGAGCTTCCTCGAATACCTGATCTGGCCGCTGTTCGTGGTGCTGGTGGTGCTGCTGGTGTTCTTCAGCTTCACCATGATCGCCAACATCATCGCTGCGCCCTTCAACGGCTTCCTCGCCGAGAAGGTGGAAGTGGTGGTACGCGGCCAGGACGACTTCCCGCCCTTCAGTTGGGCCGAACTGGTGGCCATGGTGCCGCGCACCATCGGCCGCGAACTGCGCAAACTGGGCTACTTCCTGCCGCGCGCGGCGGGCCTGCTGATTCTCAGCTTCATCCCCGTGGTGAACCTGGTGAGCACGCCGCTGTGGTTCGTCTTCGGCATCTGGATGATGGCCGTGCAGTACATCGACTATCCGGCGGACAACCACAAGCTGGGCTGGAACGAGATGCTCGCCTGGCTGCGCGAGAAGCGCTGGCAGAGCCTGGGCTTCGGCGGCTCGGTGTACCTGGCGCTGCTGATCCCCTTCGTCAACATCGTGATGATGCCCGCCGCCGTTGCCGGCGCCACCCTGTTCTGGGTGCGTGAAGGCGGCGACAAGGCCCTGCCCCGCTGATGCACCGGCGCGGGCCGGGCCCGCGCCGCCCTCACCTGCCGTCACCGGTCGGTCACATAAAATTCACACAGGCTAAACGGCGGGCGTCGACACTGAAGCCATGAGCCTGCCTGCCCTTCGAATCGCCCTTGTCAGCGAAACCTATCTGCCGGAAATCAACGGCGTCGCCAACACCCTGTCGCGACTGTGCGAGGGCCTGCGCGCACGCGGGCACCAGTTGCAGTTGGTGCGACCCCGCCAGGCCGTGGACCAGGGCGTGAAGAGCAGTGACGAGCTGCTGCTGGTGCGCGGCTGGCCACTGCCCGGCTACCCCGGGCTGCAATGGGGCCAGTCGAGCCTGCACAAGCTGCTGACACGCTGGAAGCAACGCCGCCCGGACGTGCTCTACATCGCCACCGAAGGCCCCCTCGGCCTGTCCGCCCTGCGTGCGGCTCGGCGCCTGGGAGTGCCGGTGATCAGCGGCTTCCATACCAACTTCCAGCAGTACACCGGCCACTACGGTATGGGCGTGCTGACGCGCCTGCTGACCAACTACCTGCGCTGGTTCCACAACACCTCGCAACTGACCCTGGTGCCCAGCGCCAGCCAGAGCGAAGAGCTGCGCCGTCGCGGCTTCGAGCGCTTGGCGCTGCTGGCACGCGGTGTCGACGGCCAGTTGTTCACCCCGGCCCGACGCTGCCAGGGCCTGCGGGAAGCCTGGGGGCTGGAGCCGGACGACATCGCCGTGCTGCATGTCGGCCGCCTGGCCCCGGAGAAGAACCTGCGGCTGCTGGCGCCCACCTTCCAGGCCCTGTGCAAGGCCCATCCCCAGCGCCGCCTGAAGCTCATCGTGGTGGGTGACGGCCCGTCGCGCGCTGCCTTGCAGACCGAGCTGCCGGAGGCGTTGTTCTGCGGCGTCCAGCGCGGCGAGGAACTGGCCCGCCATTACGCCAGCGCCGACCTGTTCCTCTTCCCCAGCCAATCCGAGACCTTCGGCAACGTGGTGCTGGAGGCGCTGGCCTCGGGCCTGGCGGTGGTGGCCTTCGACCAGGCTGCCGCCGCCCAGCACATCCGCCATGGGCACAACGGCGCCCTGGCGGTGCCCGACGAGCCGGTTACCTTCAGCGATGCCGCCTGCTGGTTGCTGGAAGACGACGAGACCCTGCGCCGGGTGCGCCTCAACGCCCGCCAGCACGCCGGCCGCCAGGGCTGGGACAGCATCGTCCAGCAGTTCGAGCAGCACCTGCGCAGCGTGGGCCCCGCCGAGACGGCCCTGCCCGCCGAAGCTCGCCTGCAGCCGCCCTCGCCCTGAGGCATCAGCCGAACGGCCGGGCCGGGGCGGCGAAGGCCAGGCTAAGGGCACCACGCCCGAGGTTGATGGCGCCGGTGGGGCTGAGCATCGCCACCTGCAGCACCACATCTCGCGCGAGGCAGGCCGCCTCCAGCTCGGCAAAGCCCGCCAGGTCACGCACCAGGGACAGTTCCCCGGCATAGCTGATGCACAGCTGCGGCGCCAACAGGTCGCCTGCCATCACCCGTGCGCAGGCGTGGGCGAACAGTTTCTCCGCCGCCCGCTCGAAGCTGGGCGCCAGGGTCACGGGCTTGTCCTCGCCCTGCTGCACGCTGATCACCGGTTTCACGTCCAGCAGCGAACCGATCCCCAGGGCCGCGCCACGCATACGGTCCAGCAACCCGCTGCGCTCGCCCTTCTGGAAGCCACGCTTGCGCAGGTGGCCGAGGTCATCGGCGATGAGGAAGGTACACACCGACTCGGCCAGTTGCTCCAGCCGGGCCCGCACGGCACTGGGGTGGCCGCCCCCGGCAATCAGCCGCACGGCCTCGGCGGCCAGCACCGCGCTGCCGGCAAACAGCGTGCGACCGTCGATCACCCGCATGGCGAACGGCGTGGCCAGCCCGGCCGCACTGCGCCGCTCGCGGTAGCACTGCAGTAGGCCGAAGGAAGCCTGGGTGGCGTGCTCGAAGATGGCGCTGCGCTGGGCGGAAAGGGTCAGGCAGATGACGTGGTCGTACTGGGTCACCAGCTCCTCCAGGAACCAGGCCTGGGTTTCCGCAGCGCTCAGCGGCTCGCTGCCATCGCCGGGGCCGACCCGGGGCAATTGGTCGACGTAGAAACGCCCGGTGACTTCGGGAATGCGGCGGTCCACCAGGGTGTCCTGGCCGAGGCGGATACGGATGGGCAGAACGCGGATGCCCCGCTCCGCAATGAAGGCCTGAGGCAGATCGCAGGTAGCATCCACCACCAATCCGGTGCGCATGGGACGACTCCTAGGGCCGGTGGACCGGCCGCTTGTTGTGGTGCCCGGACCATGCGCCTTCGTCCGGGACAAGTCAGCCCAACCGATTGAGGGTTTGTGGTGAGGGTGGCGTGTCGAAGGCCGTGCCCTAGCCCACTAGTTGAGGGACAAAGCTGATTATCGAGTTCTGCGGATGTTCTTTGTTTCGCCTTCCCAGGCGAGTTTCTTTTTTCAATCGCCAAAAAAGAAACCAAAAAGGCTCGCCCCGCCATCCGGGTCCCGCTGCGCGGGACTTCCCTCGCTCCGTCGCTGCTACGGGGGCCAGCGCGATGGGCCATCCATGGCCTGACGCGCCTCTCGCGGCATCCATGCCGCTCGTCCCCCTACGCAACGACTGCGCTCGGCCTCCTGAAGGGGCAGTTTCCCTGCCTCACCCTCTTGGCAAGCACGACCACCGAGTGCGCTCATGACTTGCTGCCTCAGAGCGTTCGGCGCCGGCGAGTTGCAAAAACCGTAGCCACAAAAAAGCCCCGCACGAGACGGGGCTGGAAATGGGTGCGCCGGCCAGGCCGGCGCACCGGGGGTCGTGCTCAGACCAGGCTGGTCAGGGCGTCGCGGCTGAACGGCAAGATGTCCTGCATGCGGCCTTCGCGGACCTTGGTCGCCCAGTCCGGGTCCACCAGCAGGGCGCGACCCACGGCCACCAGGTCGAACTCCTGCTTGTTCAGGCGCTCCAGCAGGCCTTCGATGTTGGCCGGCTGGGCGACCTTGTCGGTCTTGACCATGAACTGCAGGAACTCGCCATCCAGGCCGACGCTGCCGACGGTGATGGTGGGCTTGCCGGTGAGCTTGCGGGTCCAGCCGGCCAGGTTGAGGTCGGAGCCTTCGAACTCCGGCTCCCAGAAGCGACGGGTGGAGCAGTGGAAGATGTCCACACCGGCCTCGGACAGCGGCTTGAGGAAGCCTTCCAGCTCTTCCGAGGTCTGCACCAGGCGGGCGGTGTAGTCCTGCTGCTTCCACTGGGAGAAGCGGAAGATGATCGGGTAGTCAGGGCCGACGGCTTCGCGCACGGCCTTGATCACTTCGATGGCGAAGCGCGAGCGGTTGGCCTGGCTGCCGCCGTAGCCGTCGGTGCGCGGGTTGGTGCCGTCCCAGAAGAACTGGTCGATCAGGTAACCGTGGGCGCCATGCAGCTCCACGCCGTCCATGCCGATGGCCTTGGCGTCACGGGCGGCCTGGGCGTAGGCGGCGACGACGTCGTCGATGTCCTGCTGGGTCATGCCGTGGACCACCACCTGGCCGTCCTTGAGCTTCTCGCTGGGGCCGTAGCCGGGGACGCTGGCGTCCGGCTCGGTGCCCAGGCGACGGACGTTACCGACGTGCCACAGCTGCGGGACTATCTTGCCGCCTTCGGCGTGCACGGCATCGACCACCTGCTTCCAGCCGGCCAAGGCGTCCTCGCCGTAGAAGCGCGGGACATGGGGGTAACCGTTGGCGGCCTGGTGGCCGATGGTGGTGCCTTCGGTGACGATCAGGCCGACACCGGCCGCGGCACGGCGGCGGTAGTACTCGACCACCTGCTCGGTGGGCACGCCGCCCGGGGAGAAAGAGCGGGTCATGGGCGCCATCACCACGCGGGTCGGCAGCTCCAGGGCGCCGAGGCGAAAGGGGGCGAACAGGGCGTCTACGGATGCGGTCATCGGGGTCTCCTGATTCCGGCCAAGTGACCGGTCGTCTCGTTTGAAGGCTTTAGGGGGTCACACCCGCAGCAGGCGCTGCAGGCGGGTCATGAAATCGAGCAGGGGCCGGGCGCCGGCACCGACCTTGAGGCGGGTCAGCACGCCCTGCCAGGCGTTGGCGATGAAGCCGGCGAGGTTGGCGCAGTCTTCATCGGCCGGGAGTTCGCCGGCACGCTGGGCCTCTTCCAGGCAAGCCTGGAGGATGTCCGCCGAGCGCTGCAGAATGGCGTCCACCTGGGCGCCGATGGCCGGCGACAGTTCGGCCATCTCGAAGCTCAGGCTGCCAATGAAGCAGTGGTACTCCAGCCTCTCGTGGCGGGTGAAGTGGCTGACCAGCTCGCCGTAGTAGTCGAGCACCCGCTGGCACGGGCTTTTCGCCGAGTCGGACAGCGCCTGTGCATAGCGCTCGAGACGCGGCTGGTACAGGTAGTCCAGGGCCTGGAGGGCGAAGTCTTCCTTGCTGGCAAAGTAGTGGTAGAACGAGCCCTTGGGGATGCCGGCGGCCTGGACGATCTCCTGCACGCCGGTGCCGTGGTAGCCGGCACGGGTCATCACCTGGGTGCCCTTGGCGAGGATGAGGTCACGCTTGTCGAGTCGGGTGCTGTTCATGGCGGCGAGCATATGACCGGTCGTCTCGCTCGGCACAGCACTATTGATCAGGGTGATCTCGGGCCAGAAAGCCCGCGCAGCTTACCCCGCAGTAATGGCCTGCGCCGGAGTAACCCTTGAGCGACTTCAGTCGCCATCCGGTCAGCAGAACTGCTCCACTGGACTCCCCAGCCACCTCGTTTGGTGGATGGGAGGAGCGCCATCCACCCGGGGTGCTGCCATAAGAAGAGGGGAAAGAAGCGTCAGCCCAGCGCTTTCTCGATAGCCGCCACCAGGGCGGGGTCTTCGGGGGGGGTGCGGGGCGAGAAGCGGGCGAGCACGCGGCCGTCCTTGCCCACCAGGAACTTCTCGAAGTTCCAGGTGATGTCGCCGGGGAACTCGGCCCCCTCGCCAGCCAGCAGGCGGTAGAGCGGGTGACGGTTGGCGCCGTTGACGTCCATCTTGCTGCCAAGCGGGAAGGTCACGCCGTAGTTCAGGGTGCAGAACTCACGGATCTCCTCCTCGCTGCCCGGCTCCTGGGCGGCGAACTGGTTACAGGGGACACCCAGTACGCTGAAGCCCCGGTCCTGGAACTGCTGGTGCAGTTTCTCCAGCCCGGCGTACTGCGGCGTCAGGCCACAGCGAGAAGCAACGTTGACCACCAGCACCACCTTCCCCTTGTAGGGAGCAAGCGGCAGTTCCTGGCCGTCGAGGGCACGCAGCTTGAGGTCGTGGAAGGCACTCATCTCACAGACTCCTGGATCGACGCGGGTTTGCACGAGAGACGAAAAAGGCGCCCGAGGGCGCCTTTCCGGTGAGCTTGAGCTTAGCAGCCGATCCGCGTCGTCGCGCGCCGCAGATCGCCTGTCATCACTCAGTGGTGGTGACCACCTTCGCCGTGGATGTGACCGTGGGCGATCTCTTCGGCGTTGGCTTCACGCACGTTGACCACCTTCACTTCGAAGTTCAGGCGCTGGCCGGCCAGCGGGTGGTTGCCGTCGACGGTGACGTCGTCGCCGTCGATGTCGCGGATGGTGACGATCTGCATGCCGCCGTCCGGAGCGGAGGCGTGGAACTGCATGCCGACTTCCAGCTCGTCCACGCCTTCGAACATGGCGCGACTCAGGGTGGCGACCAGCTCGGCGCTGTATTCGCCGTAGGCGTCTTCGGGCTCGATGGCCACTTTCACTTCGTCGCCGGCCTGCTTGCCTTCGAGGGCACGCTCCAGGCCGATGATGATGTTGCCCGCACCATGCAGGTAGACCAGCGGCGCGCCGCCACGGGAGCTGTCGATCACCTCACCGGCGTCGTTGGTCAGGGTATAGTCGATGGAGACTGCCTTGTTGGCGGCGATCAGCATGGTGCGAGACCTTTTGGATAAGAGTGGAAAGGTGGCAAGTCTAACTGCCAAACCGGCCGATGGCGACCCGCCGATTGACGGACGGGGCTCGCGGTTGCTGGGTTTCCGCCAGGACGAGGACGGCCACTGGGTGGCCCTGCTTTCCTGCGGGCACACTCAGCATCTGCGCCATCAGCCGCCGTGGCAGTCGCGGGCCTGGGTCCTCGACCCACGGCAGCGCGAGGCGCACCTCGGCCAGCCTTTTATCTGTGGCTGGTGCGCCAGGGAGCAGGACACCGAGGACAAGGACTAACCGACAAGGAGGCGAGATGCCCGCACGCAATATCCTGGTGATCAACTGTGGCAGCGCGTCGATCAAGTTCGCCCTGGTCAGCGAGGCCCATTCGCAGTTCCCCCTGCGCGGCATCGCCGACCGCCTGGGCACGCCGGAGGCCGAGCTGCGCTGGCAGCGCGGTGGCGAGAAGGACAGCCTGATGCTGCCCAACGGCGACTACCGCGCCGCCCTCGCCCAGTTGCTGCCGCTGGTGCAGGCCGTTACCGGCGGCAAGCTCCATGGCATCGGCCACCGCGTGGTGCACGGCGGCGAGCGCTTCACCTCGGCGCGGCGGCTGGATGCCGACGTGCTCGCCACCATCCGCGCCATCTCGCCCCTGGCGCCGCTTCACAACCCGGCAGCACTGCAGGGGATCGAAGCCGCCATGAGCGTCTACCCGCAATTGCCCCAGGTGGCGGTGTTCGACACCGCCTACCACCAGAGCCTGCCCGAACACGCCTACCGCTACGCCCTGCCCGAGTCGCTCTACCGCGACCACGGCGTGCGCCGCTACGGCTTCCACGGCACCAGCCACCGCTACGTGAGCCATCGCGCGGCAGAGATCGCCGGGCTGTCCATCGGCGACAGCAGCTGGCTGTCGGCGCACCTGGGCAACGGCTGCTCCACCTGCGCCATCGTCAACGGCCAGAGCCGCGACACCAGCATGGGCCTGACGCCCCTGGAGGGCACGGTGATGGGCACCCGCAGCGGCGATGTCGACCCCAACCTGCACAGCCACCTGGCCCGCACCCTGGGCTGGGGCCTGGACGAAGTGACCCGTGTGCTGAACCACGAGAGCGGCCTCAAGGGACTCTCCGGGCTGTCCAACGACATGCGCACCCTGGAGCAGGCCCGCAGCCAGGGCCACCCCGGCGCGACCCTGGCCATCGAGGTGTTCTGCTATCGCCTGGCCAAGAGCCTGGCGGCCATGAGCTGCGCCCTGCCCCAACTGGACGGGCTGATCTTCACCGGCGGCATCGGCGAGAACTCGCCGCTGATCCGCAGCAAGACCGTGGCCCACCTGCAACTGCTGGACCTGGCCATCGACCAGGAGGCCAATGCCCGCTGCGTGCAGGGCATCGCCGGGCCCATCCACCGCTACGGGCGGACCCGCATCCTCGTCGTCCCCACCAACGAGGAGCGGCAGATCGCCCTCGACACCCTCGCCCTGCTCAACTGAGGCACCCATGCATACCTTCTTCATCGCCCCCACCGGCTTCGGTGTCGGCCTGACCTCCATCAGCCTCGGCCTGGTCCGCGCCCTGGAACTGGCCGGCCTCAAGGTCGGCTTCTACAAGCCCATCGCCCAACCCCACCCGGGTGACCTCGGCCCGGAACGCTCCAGCGAACTCATCGCCCGCACCCACGGCCTGACCCCGCCCAAGGCGATGGAGCTGCCCCAGGTCGAACGCCTGCTCGGCGACGGCCAACTGGACGAGCTGCTGGAAGAGATCGTCGGCCGCTACCAGCAGGTGGCCGAAGGTCGCGACGTGGTCATCGTCGAAGGCATGGTGCCGACCCGCCACGCCAGCTACGCGGCGCGGATCAACGCACACCTGGCACGCAGCCTGGACGCCGAGGTGATCCTGGTCTCCGCCCCGGAGGACGAGACGGTCACCGAGCTGGCCGACCGCCTGGAGATCCAGGCCCAGCTCTTCGGCGGCCCGGACGATCCCAAGGTGCTTGGGGTGATCCTCAACAAGGTGCGCGACGACACCCTCGGCCCGAAGTTGCAGGACAACACCGCCCTGCTGCGCGCCAAGCACTTCCGACTGCTTGGCTGCATCCCCTGGGAAGAGGAGCTGAACGCCCCGCGCACACGCGACGTGGCCGACCTGCTGGGCGCGCGGGTGATCAACGCCGGCGACTACGACCAGCGCCGGGTGCAGAAGATCATCCTCTGCGCACGCACCGTGCCCAACACCGTGCCCCTGCTGAAACCCGGCGTGCTGGTGGTGACCCCGGGCGACCGCGACGACATCATCCTCGCCGCCAGCCTCGCCGCCATGAATGGCGTGCCCCTGGCCGGCCTGCTGCTGTGCAGCGACTTCCCGCCCGACCCGCGCATCATGGAGCTGTGCCAGGGCGCACTGCAGGGCGGCCTGCCGGTGCTCAGCGTGGCCAGCGGCACCTATGGCACCGCCACCGATCTCAACCGCATGAACCGCGAGATCCCGGTGGACGACCGCGAACGTGCGGAGAAGGTCACCGAGTTCATCGCCCGCTTCCTCGACCACGACTGGCTGCGCGAGCGCTGCGGCACGCCGCGCGTGCCACACCTGTCGCCACCGGCGTTCCGCCACCAGTTGGTCAAACGCGCCCAGCAGGCGGGCAAGCGCATCGTCCTGCCGGAAGGGGCCGAACCGCGCACCGTGCAGGCCGCCGCCATCTGCCAGGCGCGCGGCATCGCCCGCTGCGTGCTGCTGGCAAAGCCCGAAGACGTGCAGGCCGTGGCCCGCGCCCTGGGCATCGTCCTGCCCGAGGGGCTGGAGGTGCTCGACCCGGACCTGGTGCGCCCGCGCTACGTCGAGCCCATGGTGACCCTGCGCCAAGGCAAGGGCCTCAATGCGCCGATGGCCGCCGCGCAACTGGAAGACAACGTGGTGCTGGGCACCATGATGCTGGCGCTGGACGAAGTGGACGGCCTGGTATCCGGCGCCATGCACACCACCGCCAACACCATCCGCCCGGCCCTGCAACTGATCAAGACCGCCCCCGGCTACAAGCTGGTGTCCTCGGTGTTCTTCATGCTCCTGCCGGAACAGGTGGTGGTCTACGGCGACTGCGCGGTGAACCCCGACCCCAGCGCCGAGGAGCTGGCCGAGATCGCCGTGCAGAGCGCCGCCTCCGCCGCCGCCTTCGGCATCGACCCGCGGGTGGCGATGATCAGCTACTCCACCGGCGACTCGGGCACCGGCGAGGACGTCGAGAAAGTGCGCGAGGCGACCCGCCTGGCCAAGGCCGCGCGGCCCGAGCTGTCCATCGACGGCCCGTTGCAGTACGACGCCGCCGCCATCGACAGCGTCGGCCGGCAGAAAGCGCCGGGCAGCGCAGTGGCCGGGCGCGCCACGGTGTTCGTGTTCCCCGACCTGAACACCGGCAACACCACCTACAAGGCCGTGCAGCGCAGCGCTCAGGTGGTCAGTGTCGGTCCCATGCTGCAGGGCCTGCGCAAGCCGGTGAACGACCTGTCCCGCGGGGCACTGGTGGACGACATCGTCTACACCATCGCCCTCACCGCGATCCAGGCCGCCACCACCAGACCCGGTGCCTGAGCCGCATGCCCCCTCCCGCCGGGAGGGGGTCGGGCAGCGCCGAATCCGCCGCGACCGACCGGTCACTCTTCGCGCTTGCAGTCCAGTGAACAACCGTTAACCTTGCCCACCAACGGGCGCCTACCAGCACGGCGTCCACCGAACAGGGCGGCACAGACCGCCCAGACACGAGGTTCCCATGCTCAGCGTCCTTCCCGCGCCCCTGCGCGGCGTCCTCGCCTCCCTGCTGCTCGCCCTCAACACCCTGTTCTGGTGCTGGCCGCTGTTCGCCATCACCCTCTTGCGGCTGTTGCTGCCGTTCCAGGCAGTGCGCCAGGCGCTGAACCCGCTGGTGAGCTTCATCCACGAGTCCTGGGTGAGCTGCAACAAGACCTGGATGAACCTGGTCCGGCGTACCCGCTGGGACGTGCAGGGCATGGAGGGGCTGGACTATCAGCACTCCTACCTGGTCACCAGCAACCACCAGAGCTGGGTGGACATCCTGGTGCTGCAGTACGTGTTCAACCGGCGCATCCGCCCGCTGAAGTTCTTCCTCAAGCAGGAACTGATCTGGGTCCCGGTGATCGGCCTGTGCTGGTGGGCGCTGGATTTCCCCTTCATGAAGCGCTACTCCAAGGCCTACCTGGCCAAGCACCCGGAGAAGAAAGGCAAGGACCTGGAAACCACCCGCCGCACCTGCGACAAGTTCCGCCACAACCCGGTGGGCATCTTCAACTTCCTTGAAGGCACCCGTTTCACCCCGGCCAAGCACGCCCAGCAGGCGTCGCCCTTCCGCTACCTGCTCAAGCCCAAGGCCGGTGGCGTGGCCTTCGTGCTGGACGCCATGGGCGAGCAACTGGAGGCGCTGCTGAACATCACCATCCACTACCCCGGCGGCAACCCGAGCTTCTGGGCGCTGATGGCCGGCCAGGTCGGCGAGGTGGTGGTGCGCATCGAGGCGCTGCCGATCCCCGCCGGCTTCCTCGGCCGCAGCTACGACCAGGACGAGGCCTACCGCAAGGATTTCCAGCTCTGGGTCAACCTGCTCTGGGAGCGCAAGGACGCCGAGCTGGCGGCCCTGCACCAGAGCCACCCGCCCCGCTCCTGACCCCGGAACGCAGAAGCCCGCCAATCGGCGGGCTTCGTCATTCAGCAACTGGCAGCCTCAGTCGCCCAGCACCTCGTTCACCTGCAGCAGCGGGGCAATGCTGGTGTAGCGCGGGATGTCGTCGTTGATGGCCTGGCCATGCGTGCGCAGGGTGGCCTGGAGGGTTTCGATGGAGCGAATCCAGATGTGCGCGGTACACAGGAACGGTGCCGCCGAGCCGTCGCCGGAGGTCAGGCCCTTCTGCACCTCCACCTTGACCAGGTTGTCTCCCAGCAGCTCGCGCACCAGGGGGATGTGCTTCTCCAGGTAGTAGGTGAAATCGAAGGTACCCCCCTCGTTGTTGGGGTAGGCGACTAACAGGCAATACATAGGATGCTCCTTGCGAATGCGGCGACCTCACGCGCCGTCGGCGCAAGTGTAGGCCGCCTTCGCCGGCTTTACCGCGAGGCGTCGAACGCCTGCCAATCGAGCTGCAGTGGAAACTCGTCCGCCTTGGCCGCGGGCAGGCCGGGCGCCACCAGGAAGCCTTGCATCACCGAGCAGCCATGCTCGATCAGCCAGTCGCGCTGTGCCACCGTCTCCACCCCTTCGGCGATCACCTCCAGCCCCAGGTGGCGGCCCAGGTCGATGATGGTGGAGACCACTGCCGCATCACGGGGCGACTCCAGCATGTTGGCGATGAACAGCCGGTCGATCTTCAGGGTGTCCAGCTCGAAGTGGCGCAGGTAGGCGAGCGAGGAGTAGCCGGTGCCGAAGTCGTCGATGGCCACCCGCACCCCCAGTTCGCGCAACTGGCGCAGTTGCTCGCGGGTGATGTCCAGGTCCTGCATCAGCGCGCTCTCGGTCACCTCCACCTCGATCTGCGAAGGGTGCAGACCACGCTGCTCCAGCGCCCGGCGCAAGTCCTCCACCAGGTGCGGCATGCCGAACTGCACCGGGCTGACATTGAGGCTGATGACCAGCTCCTCGCCGAAGCGCTCGCGCCATTTCAGCCCCTGGCCAACCCCCTGCTGGAAGATCCAGTCTCCCAGGCGGTTGATCAGCCGGGTCTCCTCCAGCAGCGGGATGAACACGTTGGGCGCGACCGTACCGGCCACCCGGTGCTCCCAGCGCAGCAGCGCCTCGAAGCCGCGCAGGCGCCCGGTGGCGAGGTACACCTGGGGCTGGTAGACCAGCACGAAGTCGTCCTGCTCGATGGCGTTGCGCAGGCTCTCCTCCAGCATCAGCCGCGAGCGCGCGCGGCCGTTCATCTCCGGCGAGAAGAAGCGGTACTGCTGGCGCCCGGCGCGCTTGGCCTCGTACATGGCAATGTCGGCGGCACGCAGCAGGCCGTCCACCGTCTGCCCGCACTCGGGGAAACAGGCGATGCCGACGCTGGCACCGAGGGTGACGTCAATGCCGTCCACCCGGTAGCGCACCGAGACCAGCTCGATGAGCTTCTCCGCCACCCGGGCCGCATCCTCCGGGTGGTCGAGGGAGTCGATCAGCGCGGTGAATTCGTCGCCCCCCATGCGCGCGAGGATGTCGTAGGGGCGCATGCAGGTCTTCAGTTGCTCACCCACGCGGCGCAGCACCTGGTCGCCGGCGTCGTGGCCGAGGGAATCGTTGATGCGCTTGAAGCCGTCCAGGTCCAGGTACAGCACGGCCATGCGCTTGCCGTTGCGCTCGACCCGCGCCAGGGCTGACTCCAGGGCCTGGTAGAAACCGCGCCGGTTGAGCAGCCCGGTGAGCGAATCGGTGATGGCCTGGGCCTCCAGCTGGGCGTGCAACTGGCGCACCGCCGACATGTCCAGGCCGATCACCACCATCGAGCGCTGGGCCCTGGGCAGCGGCGCGCATGACAACGCCACCGGCAGACTGCCGCCGGTCTGGGTCTTCAGCGCCGCGTCGTGGAGACGGTAGGGCTCGCCGCGCTTCCAATGCCGGTAGAAGTCCGACAGGCGCCAGTCTCCGGCGTACTCGGGGGCAGCGATCAGGCTGAGGAACTCGCGCCCTTCCAGGTCGCTGACGGTGCCCTGGAGCATCAGCGCCATGGCCGGGTTGGCGAAGCTGATCACCCCGTCCTCGCCCACCACCAGGATGCCTTCGGCGGCGTTCTCCAGCACCGAGGCGTTGAACGCCCGGGCACTGTCCAATTGCTGGGTGAGCTGCAACAGGTCGCGCCGGTTGCGCTCGTGGTCCAGCAATGCCTGCACCTTGTGCCGCAGTACCTGCGGATCGAACGGCTTGAGGATGAAGTCCACTGCGCCCGTGGAGTAGCCGCGCAACACCGCTTCCTGGGTGTGGGCAATGGCAGAGATGAAGATGATCGGCGTATAGCGTGTGTTCGGGCTGCCACGCATCAGCCGGGCCACTTCGAAGCCATCCATGCCGGGCATCTGCACGTCCAGCAGAACCAGCCCCACCTGCTCCTCCAGCAGCACCTGCAGGGCCGCTTCGCCGGAGTCGACGGTGCGTACCTCCCAGGTGGAATCGCCCAGCACCGCCTCCATGGCGGCAAGGTTCTCCGGGCGGTCGTCCACCACCAGGAGGATGCTCTCGGGGGCCTTGAGCCTAGGCAATGGCTGCGTCATGGCGACCTCCGGCGGCTGCCAGCCAGCGCTCCAGCATGTCCAGCAGCTCCTGACGGTTCACCGGCTTGGCCAGGTAGTCGTCGGCCCCGGCGGTGATGCATTTCTCCCGGTCGCCCTTCATGGCGTGGGCCGTCAGGGCTATGACCGGGATGTGGCAACCGTGTTCCTCTTTCAGCGTCCGTGTCGCGGTGTATCCGTCCATGTTGGGCATCGCCATGTCCATGAGAATCAGGTCGAAGGGTTCGCGCTGGAAACAGGCGATGGCCTCCCTGCCATCGCGCGCCGGGGTGACCCGTAGCCCGGCTTCGTCCAGCACGGCGGTGAGGGCGTAGATGTTGCGCACATCGTCGTCCACCAGTAGCACCCGCGCGCCTTCCAGGGCGGAATGCCCGTTCGGTGCCGGCTGCGTGTGCAGGCTGTCGAGAAAGCCCTGAACCGCCTCGCCGAGCGCAGCCTGGTCGGTGGCGGACTTGGGCACCAGCGTCGCCGAATAGCGGCGCAAGCGCTGCAGGTGCTGCTGGCCGACATCGAGCCCGGTGTTGACCACCACGCGCACGCCCTGCAGGGAGCGGTGGGCGTCCAGGCGATCGAGCAACTCGAAGCCGTCCAGGTCCGGCAGGTTCAGGTCCACCACGATGGCGGCGAAGGTGGCGGCCTCGTAGGCGACGATGGCCTGCTCTGCAGTGCCCACCGCCACCACCTCGAAGCCCTGCTGCTGCAGGTGCTCGCGGTAGCGGTCGCGCTCCACCTCCACGTCTTCCACCAACAGCACCCGGTGACCCTGCTGGTCCGGCTCGCCAAGGCCGCCGAAGACCTGCTCCAGTTCCGTGCGGCCGATGGGTTTGACCAGGTAGCGGGTGTCACTGTCGTTCCAGTCCGGCGGCTGCGGCACGCAGGAGATGATGTGCACCGGGGTGCCACGGTGGGCGGGCAGACCGCGCAGGTGCCGGTAGATCTGCCAGCCACTGAGGTCGGGCAGGAGGATGTCGAGGATGACCGCTGCGTAGTGCTCCTCCTGCAACAGCGCCATCGCCTGATGACCATTACCGCAGAGCACGGTGGAGAAGCCGTGTCCCTGGGCCGCTTCGGCGATCACCGCAGCGAAGCCGGCATCGTCCTCGACGATCAGCACCGGCGGCCCCTCACCATTGCGCACCGGTTCGGCCTGCTCCACTTCCGGCTCCAGCGCCCCCACGGCCACCGGCAGGCAGACCGTGAAGCAGGCGCCTTCGCCGAGGCGACTGCGCAGGCTGATCTGCCCGTCCAGGGCCAGCACCAGTTGGCGGGTGATGGCCAGGCCCAGGCCGGTGCCACCAAAGCGCCGGCTGGTGGAGCCGTCGATCTGCTGGAAGGCCTGGAACACCCGCTCGTGCTGCTCGGGGTCGATGCCGATGCCGGTGTCGCGCACGCTGAAGCGCAGCATCTCGCGGCCGGGACCAAGGTCCTGGGTGTCCACCGAGACGGTCAGTTCCACCTCACCCCGGTCGGTGAACTTGAGGGCGTTGGAGAGCAGGTTGCGCAGGATCTGGTGCAGGCGCACCCGGTCGCTGTGGATCACCCGTGGCACTCCGGGGTCGGCCCGGCTCACCAACTGCAGCCCCTTGAGCTCGGCCATCGGTCGCAGGCTGGCGTCCAGCTCCACCAGCATGTCGCGGACGTTGAGCGGCTCCAGCCTGAGCTGCATGCGCCCGGCTTCCACCTTGGACAGATCGAGCACGTCGTTGATCAGTTGCAGCAGGTCGTTGCCAGCCCGGTGAATGATGTCGGCATGACGCGACTGCTTGTCGGACAGATTACCGGCGGCGTTCTGGCGTAGCTGGTCGCTGAGGATGAGAATGCTGTTGAGCGGCGTGCGCAGTTCGTGGGACATGTTGGCGAGGAACTCGGACTTGTAGCGATTGGCCAACATCAGTTGCTCGGCCTGCTCGCGCAGGCGCTGCTCGGCGACCTTGCGCTCGGTGATGTCGATCACCACGGCCTGGACCCAGGTCTCGCTGTCGCCGCGGATCGGCGACAGCCCCACCTCCAGCGGGATCATATGACCGTCCCGGTGCTGGCCGAACAGCTCGCGGTTGCCACCCATGCGCCGCGGCTCGGGGTTGGCCTGGAACCCCTGGCGCAGTCCCACATGGGCCTCACGCAGGGCCACCGGCAACAGTCGCTCGACCCGCTCGCCCAGCAGTTCCTGCCGGCTGTAGCCGAACATCTGCTCCACCTGGCGGTTGACCATGGCGATGCGCCCGCCGGTGTCCACCAGGAGGATGGCGTTGGGCGAAGCCTCGACCACCAGGCGGAAACGCTCCTCGGCACTGCGCCGGGCCTGCAGGTCGAGCAGATTGATCAGGTAGCGGGGACCATCGGCGCGGTCGATACGGGTCAGGCGCAGGGCCACCGGCGTGCGCCGGCCGTCGTCACAGCGCGCCTCGTATTCGCCGCCCGACGCGCGTTCGCTTTCGAGGGCCAGGGCCTGCAACCCGCTGGCACCCGGCAGGAAGCGCAGGGCATGCTGCCCCACCAGCCAGCCAGAATCGCAGCCCAGCAACTCCCCGGCGCTGTCATTGGCCAGCTCGATGCGCCCGTCGCCTTCACACAGCAGCGTGGCCACCGGCAGCCGTGCCACCAGGGCGCGCAGGTGTGCTTCGCGCTCCTGCAGCAGGGCGGCGGCCTTGCTGCTCGCCAGCAGTTCACGCTCGCGCAGGTACAGGAAAGCCCCAGCCAGCAACGACAGCAGCAGCGCGGCCGACAACCCGGCGACCAGGGTGAAGCGCAGGCCGCCATCACTCTGCAGGCTGACGTAGGCCGCTGTGCCGGTGACCTGCAACTGCCAGTCGCGGCCGAACAGGCGCAGCTCCCGGCGCCCCTGGTAGAGGGCGGGCACGACAGCGTCGTGCGGGTCCAGCAGGGACTGATCGGGGTATTGCAGGTCCACCAGTTCGATGTCGAACAGCCGCGCCTGAGCCCCGAGAATGCCAGCCATCAGGTCCTGGACGCGGAAGGCGCCGTAGACGGTGCCGATGAACGCCTCGCGGCGCTCGGTCGCGGTGGCCGGCGCGTCGTGGCCATACACCGGCATGAACAGCACCAGGCCCTTGAGCGGCGAGTTGTCCTCGTCCTGACGCAGGACGATGGGGCCGGTCAGCCGCATCTCGCCGCTATCTATCGCGGCCTGCACGGCCTGCCGACGCATCGGCTCGCTGAGCATGTCGAAGCCCAGGGCACGCTTGTTCCGCCAGTCCAGCGGGCTGATGTAGGTGATGACCAGGTAGCGCTCACGCTCGCCGGGCGGAAACGGGCGGATCTCCGCTCGGCCGCCCTCTTCATCCGCCTGGGCCGGGAGGTCGGCCGGCGCCAGGTAGCGGCTCCAGCCAAGGGCCTGGATGCCGGGGTAGCGGTCCTGCAACTGGAGCTGGTCCACGGCCTGTGCCCACTCGTCGGCCGACACTTCCTCGCTGCCGGCCAGCAGCCCCGACATACCGCGCAGCACCATTTCATAAGCGCGCATCCGGTCGCTGATGCGCTGGGCCACCTCGTCGACCGCCATGTCGAAACGCTGCTGGTTCTCGGCCTCATAACGGGCCCGTTGGGCCTGCCATTGCCAGACCACCAGGGCTCCCAGCGCAACCAGCAGGACCAGCGCGGCTGCCACGGGCAGCCAGGGTTTCCTGTCGGGAATCCAGGGTCGGTCGTCCATGCATGCTCCTGTCCTTGTGGCGACACGCAGGGGGAACAATCAAGGGGCGTCGCTGATGATCAGCATTGATTCGCGGTCACCTTTCGGCAGTCTAGTCAGGATTCCGCGCACTAGCCCCGTGCCAGCAATGAGACGACAGACGGCAGGCAGGGGACGAAAGCCGGGGCCGGTAGCAGCGGTGAAAACGCGGGGATAGGCACTTCAGGCCCCGGCGGCGCCATCCCGGGCGGGTGCGCGAGGCCATGAAGTGGTGGCCTGTATCAGGCCGGGAGGATCAATACTGCTGGGGAGCCTGGGCACCGGGGATGGGGGTCAGCCTGATTTCCACCCGGCGGTTCTGCGAGCGGCCGGCTTCGGTGGTGTTGCTGGCGACCGGCTGGTCCGGCCCCATGCCACGAGAACTCAGACGACCGGGCTCGACACCCTGAGCCATCAGGTAGTTGGCCACGCTCTGTGCCCGCAACTGCGAGAGGTTGACGTTGTACTGGTGGCTGCCGGTGCTGTCGGTGTGGCCGACGATCTCGATGTTGTTCTGGTTGTACTGCTTGAACGACGAGGCGAGGTTGTTCAACGGGCCATAGAAGTTGCTGGCGATGTCCGCCGAGTTGGTGGCGAAGGTGATGTTGCCGGGCATCACCAGGTTGATGCTGTCGCCCTGGCGCTGCACCTGGACGCCGGTGCCTTCCATGCTGCGACGCAGCTCCGCTTCCTGCTTGTCGACGTAGTAGCCGTAGCCCGCGCCCGCCGCACCGGCGACCGCTGCGCCGATCAGCGCGCCCTTGCCCCGGTTCTTGTGGTTGATGGCAGCACCGGCGACGGCACCGGCCAGGGCGCCCAGCCCGCCGTAGGTGGCGGTCTTGCTCATGCCCTGGCGGGGCGCCTGGCCCTGGTTCTCATAGGGATTCTGCGAAGCACAACCTGACAAGGTGGCCACGGCGAGGGCGGCGACGATCAGGCGACGCATGGTGAACATGGACTCTCTACTCCTGTGTGACAGGCAACCCAGTGGACTGCCGACGGATAAGCAGGCAATTGAAAAACTAACTGCATTGCCGCTGCGGCGTTGAAAACGCCCTCAAAATGCTCATTTACACACGTAAACTGCGCCTTTTTCGGCCGATTTCGCCTGGCATCGGCTGCCTCGTCTACGTTTTTCAACAGCCTGTTAGAGCATGGCCCCCTACGGAAATTCCGTGCCTCAGGCTCGGACGAACGGGTTTTCGCGCATTTCGTCGCCCAGCCGGGTGTCGGGGCCGTGGCCGGTGACCACGGTGGCCTCCTCGTCCAGGGTGTAGAGGCGACCCTTTATGGAGCGTTCGATAGTGGCGTAGTCACCGCCCCACAGGTCGGTGCGGCCGATGCCCCGGCGGAACAGGGTATCGCCGGCGATCAGCAGCCTGGCCTCGGGGAACCAGAAGCTCATGGAGCCAGGAGTGTGCCCAGGGGTGTGCAGTGCCACGCCACAGCCACAGGCCAGCTCCTCATCGTCGGCCAGCCACTGGTCGGGCGCCGGCACCGGTTTGTAGGGCACGCCGAACAGGCGGCACTGCATCTCCAGGTTGTCCCAGAGGAACTGGTCTTCCTTGTGCAGGTGCAGAGTGGCGCCGGTGGCCTTCTTCAGCTCGCCGGAGGCGAGGAAGTGATCCAGGTGCGCGTGGGTGTGGATGATGCTGACCAGCTTCAGGCCATGGGCCTCCAGGCGGGCGATGATCTGCTCATGGTTGCCGCCCGGGTCGACGACGATGGCCTTCTTGCTGACCGGGTCACCGATCAGGGTGCAGTTGCACTGCAGCGGGCCGACGGGGAAGGTTTCACGGATCAGGGCGGTGGACGGGTTCATCGGGCATCTCCGGGGCGGCGCTCTGCGGCGCCTGGTGCGGGTCGATCAAGGGTCGGCACGATAATCGCTCGGCAGCCTGCCCGTCCATTTGCGAAAGGCGCGGCGGAAGTTGGAGGGGTCGCTGAACCCCAGCAGCGCGGCGATCTCGAACAGCGGCAGGTGGGTGGTGGTGAGGTACTGCAGGGCCAGCCCCTTGCGCACTTCGTCGAGCACCTGCTGGTAGCTGGTGCCCATGGCCGCCAGGTGCCGGCGCAGGCTGCGGCCGCTGGTGTGCAGGGCACGGGCGGCGCTGTCCAGGTCGGGGAAGCCGCCGGGGCGGGTGAGCAGCAGGCGGCGCACGCGGGTCAGCAGCGCGTCCTGCACGTCGAGGGTGGCGAGGATGGCCTCGCACTGCTGCTCGCACATCTGCACCGTGGCCGGGTTGGCCAGGGCCATGGGGCGGTCAAGGTAGTGCGTGGGCAGGCTCATCCAGTGGCAGGGCTGGTCGAAGGCCACCGGGGCGCCGAACACCGCTTCGTAGCGCTCGGCGTAGTCCGGCGCGGGGTGGGCGAAGCCCACCTGCAGCCCCAGCAGCGGCTCGGCGACGAGGAAGCGGGCGATGGTGCAGAAACTGGTCAGCAGGCCCTCGCCGGCGAAGCGCCCCAGTGGCCCCATGGGGAAGGACTCGGTGGCCTCCAGCCGCAGGCAGTCACCCTGCTCCACCAGCTCCAGCTCATAGGCCAGGCCCAGCACCCGGTAATACTTCATGGCGAACTGCAGCGCCCGCCCGAGGTTGGCGCTGGAGAGCACCGCGTAACCGAGGATGCCGTGGGTGGAGACGTTGAGCCGCTGGCCCAGCACCAGGCCCAGAGCCGGCTCGTTGCACTGCACCAGGGCAGCGGTGGCCAGCAGATTGAAGTCGACGAAGGAGAGCCGTGCGTTGGGGCTCTGCAGCACTTCCGGGCGCACGCGGGCGGCGCTGAACAGCGCCTCGCGGGTGACGCCCAGCTCTTCGGCCAGGCTCAGCAGGGCTTCGGCATAGGCAACCGGAACGAGCTCGGCGGAGAAGGTCAGCGGCTGTTTCATGGGGTCTTCTTATGGGTCGGCCGTGGCCAGATATGACCTGACAATTGGCAGAAGATAACCTTGTCCGACAAAGCCCCGCAAGCGAGAGTGCGGCCGTGGTTTGAACCGACTCAGGGAGTCCCCATGACCAGCACGACCCCAGAAGGTTTGGTAATCCGCCCGCGTCACATGGATTTCGACCTGCCCAATCCGATGCCCCGCCACTGGCACAGCGGCGATGCCTTCAAGACCCACCTGTTCGACGCCATGTCGGTGCTCTTTCCCGATGGCGAGCGCTTCTTCATCGACTCGGTGCGGCACTTCCGCGACGAGATCACCGACCCGGTGCTGAAGGAGCAGATCCGTGGCTTCATCGGCCAGGAAGGCCACCACAGCCGTGAGCACCTGGAGTACAGCGCCCGCCTGCGCGACCTGGGTTATGACGTGGGGCGCATCGAGCGCCGCGCCCAGGCGCGCATCCGTTACACCCAGAAGAAGTTCTCGCCGCGCCGGCAACTGGCCGCCACGGCGGCCTTGGAGCACATCACCGCGATCATGGCGGACGGCCTGCTCAAGCACCCCGAGCACATCGCCGGTGCCCACCCGACCCTGGCCCGCCTGTGGCGCTGGCACGCCCTGGAGGAGACGGAGCACAAGGCGGTGGCCTTCGACGTCTACAACCAGGTCTGTGGCAGCCGCAAGCTGCTGCGCCGGGCAATGATCATGGGCACCTTCTTCTTCATGCTCGACACCCATCGCGGGCTGATCCACATGCTCAAGCGCGACGGCCTGCTGTGGAACTGGCGTGTCTGGCGCGATGGCCTGAGCTGGATGTGGGGCAAGAACGGCATGTTCCGCCAACTGATCCCGGCGTACATGGACTTCTTCAAGAAGGGCTTCCACCCCTGGATCCACGACAACCGGGACCTGATGTACAAGACCCGGGAAGAGTTCGACGGGCTGCCCGCAGCGGCCTGATCCACCGGCAGTGATGCGCAACGGCCCTTCGGGGCCGTTTCGTTTCCAGGTTCAGGCCCCGTAGGGTGGGCTGAAGCCCACCCTACGCCTCCCCTACGCCAGCGCGATGACTACTCCACATACCTGACCGAAAACGCAGCTCCCGGGTGTTATCCACAGGCGGAAGCGGCGCTCGCTTGGTTGCTGTGCTCGGGCTCAGCCCTGCAGGAACCGCAGTGCATCGGCAGCCGTCTGCTCGGGGATTTCTTCCATGGGGATGTGCCCGACGCCCGGGTAGGTGAGCACCTGGATGCCCGGTACGTCGCGCTGCCAGAGCGGTACGTGCTTGGGCGAGATCCAGCGGTCGCGCTCGCCCCACATCAGCAGGGTGGGTGCCTGGAGGGCCGCGACGCGCTCGGGGGTGCCTGCCAGCTCGTCCTTGTTGACCTTCAGCAGCACGCGGAAGATCTCCATCATCGCGCGGCGGTTGCCGGGACGGCGGGTCAGGTCGTAGTAGCGGTCCACCACGCCGGGCTTGATCCGCCCCGGCTCGCCGTAGACCTCCTTGATGCCCTGGGCGATCAGCGCGCGGGGCATCCACATCGGCATCGCCACAGTGGCGCCCGGCAGCGCAGCGGCGGCGATCATCCAGGGCACCTTGCGCATCGGGTAGCCGGCCGGGTCCACCAGCACCAGGCGGTTGACCCGGTGCGGCTGCGCCAGGGCGAAGTTCCAGGCGATGTAACCGCCCAGGGAGTTGCCGGCGATGGAGGCCTTATCCACCCGCAGGTGATCCAGCAGCAGGCCGAGGATGCGCACCATGCGCTCGCCGGAGTAGTCACCGCTGCGCTTGGGGCCGGTCAGGCCGAAGCCGGGGACGTCGAAGCGGATGATCCGGTAGTGCGGCGCGAAGGCCTTCACCCAGCCATCCCAGGTGTGCAGCGAGGCGACCACGCCGTGGATCATCACCAACGCCGGTTTGTCCCGGCTGCCTTCGTCGCGGTAGTGGACGTTGAAGCCGTCCAGTTCGATGTAGCGCGAGCCGGACTCGGCGTTGCCGTAGCGGGACTTGAGCCGGTCGAGCGGCAGCGAACCGAAGCCCAGGCGGGCAACGCCGACGGCCAGCGGGGGCATCATCGGCAGGCTGGTGGCGGTCATGGGAGGCACCTCGTGGTTGTTATTGTCGGTGCCTTATCAGAGCACGCCCCCACGGAGCCGGTGGCCCAGCCTAAGGTTGTGTCACACCGGCCCGGCCTGGGGGCGCAGGGCGGCGATCAGCAGGTCGCCGAGCACCGCCGTGGCCTGCTCGATCTGCGCACGGGGCGCGGCGCTGGCGAGCAGGTCGAGGGAGGCGGCCTCCAGCGCCCAGATCAACGCCCGCCCGGTGAGTGGCTCCAGGGCCGGCCCGCTGATCCGCAGGCGTTCGTCGAGCAGCGCCACCAGCGCTTCATGGGCCCGCCGGCGGTGGCTGGCAAGGGGCGAGCCGCTGCGCATGGCCTCCTCCTGCATCAGGCGGATGATCGGCCCGACGGCCAGGTGGTAGTCGAAGAAGCAGCGCACCATGGCGCGCAGCCAGGCCTCGTCGCTGCCGCTGGCTTCGCGCAGGGCGCGGAAGCGTTCCAGCAGCAGCACCACCGAGGTCTGGTAGATGCACGCCAGCACGTCCATCTTGTTGGCGAAGTGCTTGTAGAAGGTGCGCCGCGACACCCGCGCCGCCTCCAGCAGGTCGTTCACCGTGGTGTCGTCGATGCCCTTGCGGGCGAACACCGGGATGGCCGCCAGCTGGATGTTGGTCTTCAGCAGGTGCCCCACCAGCGGACCGCCGCCCTCCCCTTGCTGGCGCGCCACGGCGCCGTAGCCGCCGAGGTCCTCGAACACCGCCAGAACGGCCCCACGCTCGCCCCCTTCCATCACGTCTCCTCACCGAACCAAGGCGCGGGTGACGGCGCCACGCCGCCTCGCTACTCTTGGCGCGCCCCTTCCCGCCGGACCCGAATGCCGATGACGCTATCACGCCGCCTGCCCTGGCCGCTGGCCATCCTTTTGCTGGTGCTGTGCCTGCCGGCCGGCGCTGCCGACCTGTACTACCTGGGGCAGAAACTGCCGGACCTGCAGCGCCCCTGGGGCAGCCTGGAGTACCAGCAGCTGATCGAGGCCCTGGAGCGCATCGACAAGACCCAGGCCAACGCCCTGCCCCGCCGCAGCGGCGAGTTCACCGGGCCGATCTACCAGCGCATGGTCAATGAAGAGAACTTCAAGCCGCAGCTGAACATCTACGCCCCGCTGGAGCTGCGCCAGAACGAGGCGCGGGAGGTGCTGTTCCGCCTCAAGGAGCTGATGCGCCTGTACTTCGACTTCAAGGCCCCACAGCAACCCTACGGCGCCGAAGCGCTGGGGCTGATGAGCTACTCCCTGCGCCAGCAGGCAGTGCTGTTCTCCTTGACGGTGGAGTTCTGGATGACCCTCTCGGAGAGCGAGCAGACCAGCGCGATCCGCCTCCAGGGCCTGCAGGAGACCAAGGACGCCGCCGCCATGCTCACCTCCAGCGCGCTGGACTACCTGGGCCTGACCAAGCAGTTCAACCGCGAGGACCTGGTGCTCTACGGCGCCGAGCTGGCCAAGCAACTGCCGGAGCTGTACATCCACCTGCGCAGCGAGGTACGCGCCCAGTTGCTGGCACGGGTCGGCGAGCTGGCGGAGAAGCACCCCTATCCCGAGGTGCGCGCCAGCATGAGCAGCCTGCTGCCGGTGCTGGCCGGCATCCAGCAGGATGTGGAAAAGCAACTGGCACAGCCACCGAAGGCCAAGCCGGCGGCACCGGCCCTGGACCTCAGCGCGCCGCCGGCAGCCTCAGCGCAATAGACCCAGGGCCTTGGCCCGGGCCACGGCCTGGGTGCGCCGCTCGACCCCGAGCTTGCCGTTGATGTGGCGGGCGTGGGTCTTCACCGTGTGCAGCGAGATGAACAGCCGCTCGCTGATCTCCTGGTTGGAGCAACCCTGGGCGATCAACTGCAATACCGCCAGCTCGCGGGTGCTGAGCATCTCCCCACTGCCCAGCGACTCGCCAGGCACGTCGCCCGCCGAGTCGCCGAGGTGCTCCAGCAAGGTGGCCTGGGGGCCATCCGGGCGCGCGGCGATCTGTTCACGCAGCCAGCCGCTGCGCTGGCTCAGCAACAGGTGGAACGGCAGCAAGGCGCCGCCGGCCATGGCGTCGAATGCGCTGCCCAGGGCGAGCGACGCTTCGCGCTCCTTGCCCATTTCCAGCAGCAGGTGCACCAGCGCGACTTGCGCGAACTGAGCCAACAGCAATGCCCCGGCTTCCCGGGCGCGCAGTGCCAGGGCCCGCAGGCGACGCTCGGCCTCGGCGGCACGCCCCTCCGCCCGGGCCAGGGCGGCCTGCTGCAATTCGACGTACATCGGCAGTTGCGGGTGGAACTCCGGCGCGGCGGCCGGCTGCTCGCCGCCATAGGTTTCCGACAGCCGCACCAGCCAGGCGTTGGCCAGTTCCAGTTGTCCCTGGGCCAACCACAGCTCGCACTTCACCAGGGTGGCCATGGCCAGGTAGTAGACCGGGGGAATGTCCCAGATGTGCATCAGCCGCTCGGCCTCGGCGAGCAGGGCGAAGGCGGTGGCGAAGCGGCCTTGGCGCCCTTCCAGGCTGGCCAGCACGGCGTAGCCGGTGAGCAGGCTGATGTCGCGACAGGCACGGGCTTCGGCGATCCCGGCGAGCAGGCGGCTGCGCGCCGCCTCGGGTTGCAGCCGCTGGGCCAGCAGGTAGCCCTCGTACATCATCAACCGTGCCCGTGCGGCGTAGTGGCGTTGGGGTGACAGGTCGCGCAGGCAGTCGAGGCCCAGTTGCACCTCCAGGCAGGCCCGGTGCACCTCACCACGGGCGTGCAGCAGGCGCGAGCGGTCGTAGTGTGCGACGGCTTCGAACAGCGGGTTGCCGATGCGCTGGGCCAGCTCCAGGGCATCCCGGCTCAGGCCCCGGGCACGCCACAGGTCGCCGCGCACCACGGCGATATTGGCCAGGGTCGACAGGCACAACAGACGCTGGCCGTAGCGTTCGGGACTGAGGGCGGCGACCGCTTCGGCACAGTGACGCTCGGCCAGGTCGATGTCACCACGACCTCGGGCGATCACGCCGCTGAGAGTGAGCCACTGGGACAGCAGGTTCTGCTGGGCCTGGGCGCTGGGCGCGGGCAGGAAGCGCGACAACTGAGCACCCAGCTCCTCGGCTGCATCCAACTGGCAGGCCAGGGCCAGCGAGAGGCTGTAGAGCATGATCAGCCGCGGGGTGCTGACCAGCAGGCTGTCGGGCAGGTCCATCTTCCAGCGCAGCAGCATGGCGATGTTCTGCTCGGCCAACAGCTGCTCCTCGGAGAGGTTCTGCACCAGGCTGGCGGCCACGTCGGGCTGGCCGGCGCGCAAGGCCTGTTCGATGGCTTCGTCCAGCAACCCCTGGGCGCTGAACCAGCGGCAGGCGCGCAGGTGCAGGCTGGCCTGGGGCAGGCTGCCGGCGCCGGTCGGCCGCGCCCGCAGCAGGTCGGAGAACAGGTGGTGGTAACGGAACCAGCGGCCGTGCTCGTCCAGCGGGACGAGGAACACCTGGTTGGCCTGCAGCTGCTGGAGCAGCGCGGCACTGTCGTGGCTGTCGCGCACGGCATCGCAGAGTTCGGCACAGAAGCGGTCGAGGCAGGCGGTGTCATAAAGGAAGGTCTGGATGTCCGCCCCCTGCCGCTCGATCACCTCTTCCAGGAGGTAGTCGCGGATCAGCCCCTCGTCACCGTGGGGGCCACGGGCCAGGGCCTGGGTATCGCCTTCGTCCTGGCTGGCCAGCAGCCACAGACGCAGGCCGGCGGCCCAGCCTTCGCTGCGCGACAGCAGGTGTTCGAGGCCGGCGCCCTCCAGCTCGATGCCCTGGGCCTGGAGCAGTGCGGCGCTCTCCGCCTCGGTCAGGCGCAGGTCCTGCTCGTTGAGTTCCACCAGTTGCCGCGACAGGCGCAGGCGCGCCAGGTGCCAGTCCGGGCGCTGGCGGCTGGTCACCAGCAGCACCAGGCCGGCAGGCAGGTGGTTGAGGACGAACTGCAGGCAGCGGTCGAGCACGGCGCCCTGGGCCAGGTGGTAGTCGTCGAGCACCAGCAGCACGGGTTGGTGGGGATCGAGCCGGGCGGAAAGTTCGTCCAGCAGTCCGTCGATCCATTGCTCGAAGGCAAAGGGCTGGTGGCGCTGGCGCAGTTTCAGCAGGCCCATGGCCTCCTCGCCCAGCCCGGGCAGGATCTGGCGCAGGCCGTCGAGCAGGCGTTCGAGGAAGCGCCCGGGGTCATTGTCCCGACACCCGAGCCCGAGCCACAGCGTGCGCCAGGCTTGGGGCAACCCTTCGCAGAACTCGATGGCCAGGGAACTCTTGCCGAACCCGGCCGGGGCGCTGACCAGCAGCAGGCGGCCGGAAAGACCGTCGACCAGGCGGTCACACAGACGGGGGCGGGACAGGTGTCCGGCCGGCAACGGAGGTCGGAAGAAGCGTTCGCCCACCACCGGCATGGCAGTGGGCGCGAAGGACCGCGAACTGGAAAGGTCTGTCATCACCCGGCTTCTAGTAATGGTTATGCCGCGGGGGCGGGACGTGGTGGCAGCCTATCCCCTCGGCCGATTCATTTGAAGTACCCGGGGAAATCATGGACAAGAAAAAGCCGGCCCGAGGGCCGGCTTTTTTACAACGTCCTACAGGATCAGCGAACGCCAGCTTGACGCAGGGCCGCCGGGGTGTAGTCGCTCTCGGACGCGCTGTAGTTGAAGTCGTAGGACTGTTTCTCCTCGTTCTTCATGCCCAGGGCCAGGTAGCGGCCGGAGAGCAGGTCGTACAGGGTTTCCACGGCGTACCAGGGCACCTGCTTGTCGTAGTAGTACTCGGCATGAGCCTCGGCGACGCGCCACAGGGTGCCACGGCCGTCGTAGTGGTCGATGGCAGCGGCTTGCCAGGTGTCTTCGTCGATGTAGAAGTCACGCTTGGCGTAGATGTGGCGCTCGCCCGACTTCAGGGTGGCGACGACGTGCCACACGCGGTGCAGCTCGTAGCGGGCCAGGTCCTGGTTGATGTGGCCGGCCTTGATGATGTCGTCGTACTTCAGCTTCGGCGAGTCCAGGCGGTAGCTGTTGTAGGGGATGTAGATCTCCTTCTTGCCTTCCAGCTTCCAGTCGTAGCGGTCGGGCGCACCGTTGTACATGTCGAAGTTGTCGGAGGTACGCAGGCCGTCGGCGGCGGTGCCCGGGCCGTCGTAGGACACCTGCGGTGCACGACGGACGCGGCGTTGGCCGGCGTTGTACAGCCACGCCAGGCGCGGCTCCTTCACCTGGTTGAGGGTTTCGTGCACCAGCAGCACGTTACCGGCCAGGCGCGAGGGCGCTGTCACGCGCTGCTTGAAGTAGAACAGCACGTTGCTGGGCTTGTTCGGGTCGTAGTCCTTCAGCTTGTCGCGGAAGGTGAACTCGTCCTGGAAGTACACCAGGCTGTAGGAGCCGTTGGGCTGCGGGGTTGCCTGGGTCACCAGGCGACGCACGCTGCCGCCCCGGTAGCGGGTGATGTGGTTCCAGATCGCTTCCAGGCCGTTCTGCGGGATCGGGAACGGGTTGGCGAGCTTGAAGTTCTCCAGGCCGTTGCCACCCTCCACCAGCTTGGTGGCCGTGGCGTTGGCCTTGGCGGCGGCGAGTACGTCAGCCGGTACGGTGGCCGAGCGATGGGTGGGGAACACCGGCATCCTGTAGGAGTCCGGGTAGCGCTTGAACATGGCGTACTGGCCGGGGGTCAGCTTGTCCTTGTACTGGTCCACGTTCTGCGCGGTGATGGTGAACAGCGGCTTCTCGCTGGCGAAGGGGTCGGCGAGGAAACCACGGTCATCCACCGCACCGGCGTTCTGCGGCAGGCCGCCTGTCCACTCGGGGATGCTGCCATCAGCATTGCCGGCCTTCTCCGCACCCAGCGGGGTCAGGCTGGTGCCCAGCTTGGCCGCCTCGTCGGCCGGCACCGCCGCCATGACGGCGGAGGCCAGCAGCGACAGCGCCAGGGCACCGGTTTGCAGAAGAGTCTTTGTTGTTTTCATGGTGAGTCCTTGTCTTCCGGAGCCGCTTAGAAGTTCATGCCGAAGCTGAGCGCGAGGAAGTCGCGGTCAGTCAGGGTGTTGTACTTGCCGCCGAAGAAGTCGGTGTAGCTGAGGCTGGCGGTGTAGGTGTTCTGGTACTCGGCGTCCAGGCCCAGGCTCACGGCCTTGGCGCCTTCGGTGAAGGAGCCGTTCGGGCCATGGCCATGGACGTCATGGGACCAAGCCACGTTAGGCTTCAGGTTGATACCAGCGAAGACGTCGTTGTAATCCCAGACTGCGCGGGCGCGATATCCCCAAGAGTTACTGGTAACGAAACCTTCGTCCTCACAGTACTTGGTCAGGTTCTTGGCGCTGGCACTGCCCAATGTACTTAGATTGAGGGCGCGGCACTGATCGTTCGGCAGCGGCCCGGGACCGTAGATGGGGTCACGGCCGTAACGGGCCTTGCTGGTGCTTTCGAGCCCCCCGACATGGGTGAAGCCCACCTCGCCCACAAGCGTTAACCGCTCGGCCCCCATCACTTGATCAAAGAAGTGAGTAAAGGTGGTCTGGAACTGGCTGATTTCCTTACGGCGGTAACCATGCTGAACGGTATCTGGCCTTCCGGTCAGAACCGATGCACTGGGATTAAGAGGTGATAGCCCCGAATAGAGAATGTCCGTGCTATTCAGCTGTACAGGAGCATTTGGCCGATAGCTGAACTCGCCACTCCAGGCAGTGCCGGTAGGCAGCGTGGTAGAGAAGCTGATGCCATAAAGCCTGATGTCTTCGGGGTACTCCATGAAGTACTTACCATTACCTGCCACGACAACTGGCAGCAGGCTCGGCGCCAAGGCACTCGCAGTTCCCAGCGGAATGCCGGCGGCAACAAGCTGCCCAACCAGGGATGCCGCACTGTAAGAGCCAGCCGGAGACCCAATACCACTGAAGATCGGCGCTCGGCTGTGATAGTTCATGAAATAGAAGCCGAACTCGGTGTCCAGACTCGGCGAGAAGTAACGAAGCGCCGTCCCCCACTGCCCGCTGTCACGGGCATCGTCGTCACCTGCACGGGCAACGATCGCTCCCTCATCGGGATTTCCCCAGCGCACTCCGTTGTTCTGAATGACATTGAGTGCAGAGCTCGGAATACCAGCCGCTTGGAGCGAACTGCGAGTCCCTAGAACCGCGAGATTGCTGTCGCAGCCATCCGCGACGATGTCAGGCTGAGCAAAGAAAGTGCCGCAGTTGTCGGTAACGGTCTGGTCCCACTCCAACTGATAGAAAGCCTCAGCAGACAGATTCTCGGTCAGGCTCTGGGACACGTAGAACATGTTGACCGGAATCAGACCCTCCTTGACCTCCGCGCCCGGGCGACGGAAGGCGGAAACGTCGATCGGGTTGATCGAGTTGATGCCGTTCTGGATGAAGGTGCTCTCACCCCAGCTCACCACCTGCTTGCCCAGGCGCACGGAGCCCGGCAGGTCAGCGATGTTGTAGTTGTGATAGATGAAGGCGTCGAGGATCTGGCCACCGGAGGACTGAGCAGCTTCCTTGCGGTTGCTGTCGTCGATGTCCTTGAACAGGCGGCTCTCGTCCTTCAGTTCGAAGTCGTACCAGTACTTGCCACGGATGAAGACGCCGGTATCCCCATACTTCAGCTCCAGGTCGTGGATGCCCTTGAAGATCTTCGAGAAGGTCTCGCCGCGCTTGAAGTTCAGGTGCGAGTCGTCGGAGGTCTGCGACAGGCCGCGACCGCCATTGTTCGAACCGATCAGATCCTTGTCCGGGCTGGCCATGGACCAACTGGCCCCCACGGACAGCGACGAGTCGAACTGCCCCTCGATCTCACCGATGTTGAAGGTCACGCCGAATGCCGGAGCGGCGAGGGTGGATGCGAGGCTGACGGCTACGGGCAGCCGCGCCAGTCGCCAGATGGGTTTTCTAATTGTTGTCATCGACGCTACTCCATTTGTGTTTTTTGTTATGGAATGAGCGGACTATAGCCAGCGGGCTATACCGCTTGATCCCTCTAAAGTGTGATTTGCTGCCCTGCGTACGGCCCGAGTCGCTCTGGCTCGCAGGTTTGAAGACTAGACCGAAGTTGCGATAGGTAAAGGCGGGGGTGACGCGGCAAGAGGCCGCAATCACTGGGCCAAGCGTTTGCTTGGTGGCTGGGCCGGGCCTTTCGGCCCGACCCGAGGGTGGGTCAGAGAGCGGAGAGGAAGGCGCTGCCTGAGGCCTGCCATTGGGCGACGTCGACGCGGATACGTTTCTTGTCCAGTTTGCCCACGCTGGTCTTGGGAATTTCAGTAACAACGGCGATCTGGCTGGGAATGGCCCACTTGTTGATGTGGCCCTGCTCGACGAAGGGCTTGAGGTGCTCCTTCAGTTCCTTCGCGTCCAGGGCGCAGCCATCGCGGAGCACCAGCAGCGCGAACGGGCGCTCGCCCCACTGCGGATCGGGCACCCCGACCACCGCCACCTCGCGCACCGCCGGATGACGGCTGACCAGATCCTCCAGCGCCAGGGAAGAGATCCACTCGCCCCCGGTCTTGATCACGTCCTTGATGCGGTCGCGGATGTCGATGAAGCCCATGCCGTCCAGGGTCGCCACATCACCGGTGTGCAGCCAGCCGTGCTCCCACAGTTCCTCGCTCTTCTGCGGCTCGTTGAAGTAACCCTGGGTCAGCCAGGGTGCGCGCAGCACCAGCTCGCCCTGGGTCTCGCCATCCACCGGCAGCAGGTGCCCCTCGGCGTCCATGATGGCCGCCTCCACCAACGGCACCGGTACACCGGCCTTGATGCGGTAGGTGGTGCGCTCGTCCTCGCTGCCGGCACGCAGCTCTTCGTTGAGGTGGGCGACGGAGATCAGCGGGCAGGTCTCGGACATGCCGTAGGCTGCCGTGAGCTGGATGCCCCGGGCCTTGGCGGCTTCGTACAGGGCGCGGTTCAGCGCGCTGCCGCCGATGATCACCTTGAGCCCGCCGAAGTCATGGCCCTGGGCGCTCGGGGTGTTGAGCATCATCTGCAGGATGGTGGGCACGCAGTGGGAGAAGGTCACCTTCTCCTCGCGGATCAGCCGGCAGAGCATCTCCGGCTCGTAGCGCCCCGGGTAGACCTGCTTCACCCCCAGCATGGTGGCTACATAGGGCACGCCCCAGGCGTGAACGTGGAACATCGGGGTGATGGGCATGTAGACGTCGTCGGTGCCCATCAGGCGGATGCTGTCCAGCGCACCGATGGTGGAAGCCATGGACAGGGTATGTAGCACCAGTTGCCGATGGGTGAAGTACACCCCCTTCGGGTTGCCGGTGGTGCCGGTCGTATAGAAGGTGGTGGCGACGGAATCCTCGTCGAAATCCGGGAAGGCGTAACGGGGGCTGGCGGCGGCCATCAGCGTCTCGTACTCGCCGACGAGGTTCGGCAGGTCGGCGTGCTTGTCGGCCGTGTCGGTCAGCAGCAGGGTCTTCTCCACCGTGGCCAGCTGGCCTTCGATGGCCTTGTAGATCGGCACGAACTCGCTGTTGACCAGCACGAAGCGGTCCTCGGCGTGGTTCATGGTGTAGAGGATCTGGTCCGGGGAGAGGCGGATGTTGATGGTGTGCAGCACCGCGCCGATCATCGGGATGGCGAACATGCACTCCAGGTAGCGGTGGCTGTCCCAGTCCATCACCGCCACGGTGTCGCCGGCCTTCACTCCGGCCTCGGTCAGCACGTTGGCCAGGCGCGCCACGCGCTCGACGAAGGTGGCGTAGCTGTAGCGCACCTGGTCGCGGTAGACGATCTCCCGGGTCTTCTCGTAGCGGCTGCCGGAGAGCAGCAGACGCTTGATCAACAAGGGGTAGGTGTAGGCGTTGTCGGCCGGTTTGATGACTCGGGTCTGCACCATGGGAAAGCACCTGCGTACAAAGGGGTTTCATGTAGTCATGCGCACTCTAGAGCCCTCCGTCGAGGCCTCAATCAGTCAAAAGAATGATTTGCCACGTGACCCTTTGGCCACTTCCGGTCACGAGATAGAATCGCCCCACCCGGCCGGTCGCGGCCTGTCTCCACAGAGGAATCAAGAAGATGTCCGAGATCGTAATCGTCAGCGGCGCCCGCACCCCCATGGGCGGTTTCCAGGGCAGCCTCGCCGGTGTGTCCGCGGTCGACCTGGGCGCCCTGGCCATCCGTGAGGCCGTGGCCCGCGCCGGTATCGACGCCGCCGACGTGCAGGAAGTGATCATGGGTTGCGTGCTGCCCGCCGGCCTCAAGCAGGGCCCGGCCCGCCAGGCGTCCCTGAACGCCGGCCTGCCCGCCGCCATCGGCTGCACCACCATCAACAAGCTCTGCGGCTCCGGCATGAAGGCCGTGATGCTGGCCCACGACCTGCTCAAGGCCGGCACCAACAGCGTGATGGTCGCCGGCGGCATGGAGAGCATGTCCAACGCCCCCTACGTGCTGGAGAAGGCCCGCACCGGCCTGCGCATGGGCCACGGCGAGATCAAGGACCACATGTTCCTCGACGGCCTGGAAGACGCCCGCACCGGCCGCCTGATGGGCTCCTTCGCCCAGGAGACCGCCGACACGTACAACATCACCCGCGAGGAGATGGACGCCTACGCCATCGAGTCCCTCAAGCGCGCCCAGGCGGCCATCGCCGAGGGTGCCCTCGCCGCCGAGATCGTCCCGGTCACCGTCACCACCCGCAAGGGCGAGACCCTGGTGAAGGACGACGAGCAGCCGCTGACCGCCAACCTCGACAAGATCCCGACCCTGCGCCCGGCCTTCCGCAAGGACGGCACCATCACCGCCGCCAACGCCAGCTCCATCTCCGACGGTGCCAGCGCCCTGGTGCTGATGACCGCCGAGGAAGCCCAGCGCCGCGGCCTCAAGCCCCTGGCGAAGATCGTCGGCCACGCCACCCAGAGCCAGGACCCGAGCGAATTCACCCTCGCCCCCATCGGCGCCATGACCAACCTGTTCAGGAAGACCGGCTGGAGCAAGGACGACGTGGACCTGTTCGAGATCAACGAAGCCTTCGCCATGGTCACCATGCTCGCCATGCGCGAACACGGCCTCGACCACGCCAAGGTCAACGTCTACGGCGGTGCCTGCGCCCAGGGCCACCCGGTGGGCTCCACCGGCTCGCGCATCATCCTCACCCTGATCAACGCCCTGCGTAACACAGGTGGCAAGCGCGGCGTCGCCTCGCTGTGCATCGGCGGCGGCGAAGCCACTGCGGTGGCGGTGGAACTGCTGTAACCCGCCCGCGCGGCCAACCAGAAGGGGCTCCCGGACCAACGTCCGGGAGCCCCTTTTTCATTCCGCCCGGGCGCGCCTCAGGCGGGCACCGCCTTGGGCGCGTGGGCCGGCGTCCTCGGGAACACCAGCGCCGCCGCGAAGGTCAGCGCACCGAACACCGCCAGCACCAGGTACAGCCCCACCAACCCATGGCGCGGTTCGATGAAGGCGATCATCGGGATGGCCGCCGCACTGGCGCCGAAGGACAGGAAGTAGCGCAACGCGAAGACCCGCGCCTGCCACTGCGGCGCGACGAAGTTGGCCACCATTGCATCGTTCACCGTCACCTGGCCGAACACCGCGAACATGAAGGCGGCGCCCAGGGCGATCACCGCCCAGCCATCGGCATAGGCCATGGCCACCAGCAACGGCCCCTGGCAGAGGGTCATCACCACGAACGGCAGCTTCAGGCTGTAGCGATCCAGCACACGGCCCATCAGCAACTGCGCCACGGCACCGAAGGCGTAGGCGATGCTGACGACGATGCCGAGGCTTTCCGGCGAGGCGAACAGGTCCACCAGGCGCTCCTGGAACAGCTTCGGGTAGGTCATGGTCGAGGCGTTGAAGATCACCCCGCCGGTGGCCGTCACCAGCGCCAGCACACCGAACACCAGGCGCATCGACACCTGCCCCGCCCCGCCAGCCCGATGGGTGCCGGCCGCGGCGACGGGAGACGCCTCGTCCCGCACGCAGAGGGCGAACCACACGCCAATGGCCACCGACAAAGCGCCCGGCAGGATGAACGCCGCGCGCCAGCCGAAATGGGCGGTGAGAAAGCCCGTGACCAGCGCCGAGAACGCCACGCCCAGGTTGCCCCACATGCCGTTGATGCCGATCTCGCGACCACGGTTCTGCGCATGGGCCACCAGCATCGCCGTGCCCACCGGGTGGTAGATGGCGGCGAACACGCCCATCAGCGTCAGCCCCAGCACCAGCATCGGCGTGCTGCGGCTCAGCCCGGTGAAGATCGCCGCGCCGCCGATGCCGAGGAAGAACACCAGCATCATGTGGCGGCGGCTCCATTTATCCCCCAGCCAGCCGGCCGGTAGCGAGCAGGCCCCGAAGGCGATGAAGCCGCCGAGGGACAGCCCGATCAGTTCGGCGTAGGACAGCTCGAAGGTAGCGGTCATGCCCAGCACGGCGGCAGGGAAGATGAGCATGAACATGTGGTCGATGATGTGGGCGGCATTGATGAAGCGGATGACGGTACGCGGTCGGTTCATGGCAGTTTCGCTGCTGTTTGGTTGTTGTGGACCGCCATGCTAGGTTGGCCGCCTAGCAACGTTCTGCCAAAAAGATCATCGGAACAGCCATGTTCATCGAGCATCTGCCCCAGTGCCGGATCGGCGCCGTCGCCCTCGACTACCCCGACGGCGCCCATGTCGACCTGCACCTGCACAACCAGGCGCAATTCCTCTACGCGGCGCAGGGGCTGATGCGCCTGGTCACCGAGGCCGGCGCCTGGGTCATCCCGCCGACCCGCGCGGTGTGGATCCCACCGGGTATCGAGCACCAGATCTTCATGTCCGGGCAGGTGCAGATGCGTACCCTGTTCATCGCCGCCGAAGCCGCACCGCCGAGCCTCGATGCCTGCTGCGTGCTGGCGGTACCGCCGCTGCTGCGGGAGCTGATCCTGCGCCTGGTGGCGCTGGAGGCCGGCGATACCGATGACGAACACCGCAGCCTGGTGCAGCGCCTGATCCTCCACGAAATCGCCGCCCTGGAGCGCATGCCCCTGCACCTGCCGATGCCCCAGGACCGACGCCTGCAAGCCATCTGCCTGGCCCTGCTGGAAACCCCGGAGAGCACCCGCACCCTCGACGACTGGAGCCTGGAGGTGGGCGCCAGCACCCGCACCCTGAGCCGGCTGTTCGCCCAGGAGCTGGGCATGAGCTTCAACGACTGGCGCCAGCAGCTGCGTCTCACCGAAGCCCTACCGCGCCTGCTGGCCGGGCACAGCGTGCAGCAGGTCGCCCACGACCTGGGCTACGGCAGCGGCCGCGCCTTCAGCGCCATGTTCCGCCGCCTGCTGGGGGAAAACCCGAGGGAATACGTGGCCAGCCTGGGGTTGCTGGCCACGCTGGAGAAAGGCTGATGTGCCAGATGCCGCCTGGTGGGGCGCGGGTGGCAGTGATGCGGTTCGCCGAGCTCACCGCATCCTACGGGGCACACCACGCTCCGTAGGATGGGCTGAGCTGTGCGAAGCCCATCGTTGCAAGGTACGGAGCCACGATGCGGTTCGCCGAGCTCACCGCATCCTACGGGTGCGCACCACGCTCCGTAGGATGGGCTGAGCTACGCGAAGCCCATCATTGCAAGGTGCGGAGCCACGATGCGGTTCGCCGAACTCACCGCATCCTACGGATGCACACCACAGCTCCGTAGGATGGGCTGAGCTGTGCGAAGCCCATCGTTGCGAGGTGGAGCACTTACTTCATCGAGGTAAAGGCCAGCTTGATCCCCAAGCCCACCAGCACAGCGCCCATCAGACGGTCGAACCAGTGGCCCAGGCGGGCGAAGCCGCTGCGAACCCGCTCCTGGCTGAACAGCATCGCCACCAGGCAGAACCACACGGCGGTGGCAAAGGCCAGGTAGAGGCCGTAGCCGGCCTGCACCGCCAGCGGGGTGTGGGGGTTGATGACCACGGTGAACAGCGAGAGGAAGAACAGCGTCGCCTTGGGGTTCAGCCCATTGGTGACGAAGCCGGTGACGAAGGCACCGCGCGGGCTGCGCACCTCGCGGGTGAGTTCCACTTCGGCCGCCGCCGGGTCGGCCGGGCGCGCCCGCAGGGCCTTGATGCCGATGTACAGCAGGTAGGCCGCCGCCAGCCATTTCAGCGCGTTGAACAACACGATGGACTGGGAAACGATCAGGCCGATCCCCAGCAGCGAATAGGCCACATGGACGAAGATTCCCATGCCCACACCAATCGCCGTCCAGGTCCCGGCGCGCCGTCCGTGGGCCACGCTCTCGCGCACCACAATGGCGAAGTCCGGTCCCGGACTGGCCACAGCCAGCACGTGGATCAGGGCAACAGTGAGAAATTCCGTCCAGTACATGGCGCCTCCAGATTCGAGCCAAGGGTCTGTTAGGCTGGCCACCTTACGCCTACACAAGCCTCGGAAAAAGGTACAGCTGATGACCAACAGCCTCCGCGCCGTGTTCCTCGACCACGCCTCCCTCGACCTCGGTGACCTCGACCTGACGCCCCTGCGCCAGCTATTCGGCGAACTGGTGCTGCACGAGCAGAGCACCCGGGCCGAGGTGGTGGAGCACCTCCGGGGCGCGCCGGTGGCGATCACCAACAAGGTGGTGATCGACGCCGAAGCCATGGCCGCCCTGCCCGACCTGCGGCTGATCCTGGTCAGCGCCACCGGCACCAACAACATCGACCTCGCGGCGGCCCGCCAGCACGGCATCACCGTCAGCAACTGCCGGGGCTATGGCACGCCCTCCGTGGCCCAGCACACATTGATGCTGATGCTCAACCTGGCCACCACCTTCCTCGACTACCAGCGCGACGTGCGCCAGGACCGTTGGCAGAAGGCGAGCCAGTTCTGCCTGCTGGATCACCCCATCGTCGAACTGGAGGACAAGACCCTCGGCCTGCTCGGCCATGGCGAACTGGGCGGCGCGGTGGCGCGCCTGGCCGAAGCCTTCGGCATGCGCGTGCTGCTGGGTGCCCTGCCCGGCCGCCCGGACCGGGCCGACCGCCTGCCCCTGGAGGACCTGTTGCCGCAGGTGGACTTCCTCAGCCTGCACTGCCCGCTGACCGAGCACACCCATCACCTGATCGACGTCCACGCGCTGGCGCGGATGAAGCGCGGCGCCTTCCTGGTCAACACCGCCCGGGGCGGCCTGGTGGACGAACACGCCCTGGCCGACGCCCTGCGCAGCGGTCACCTGGGGGGCGCCGCCACCGACGTGCTGACCCAGGAACCGCCGAAGGACGGCAACCCGCTGCTGGCGGTGGACATCCCGCGCCTGATCGTCACCCCGCACAACGCCTGGGGCAGCCGCGAGGCACGCCAGCGCATGGTGGAGCAGATGGCCGAGAACACCGAGGCCTGGCTGGCAGGCACCCCGTGCCGTACGGTCGTCTAGGGCGGGTGAGTTTCTGGTAAAGTTCGCCGCTTTTATCAGGACCGACCCATGGACCCGCGCAGCGAAGTCGTGCTTCGACAGGCCGAACTGTTCCAGGGCCCGCTGCTGGCAGCGGGTCTTCCCGCCGACGACCTGCTCGGCACCCTGCCCCAGGCCCGGGGCTGGAGCTGGCACGCCGGCGAGCACGCCAGCCTGGAGGCCCGTTTCGCCGGCCGCACCACCTTCGCGGTGCAGGCGCCGGACGAGCCCTTCGAGCAGGCCCTGCTGTTTCTGCCCAAGTCCCGCGAACTGACCGATTACCTGCTGGCTGCCCTGGCCGCACGCCTGCCCGGCCGCAACCTGTTCCTGGTGGGCGAGAAGCGCGGCGGCATCGAGCGTGCAGCCAAGCAGTTGGCGGCCTTCGGCACCCCGCGCAAGCTGGACAGCGCGCGCCACTGCCAACTGTGGCAGGTCCGCGTCGACCAGGCCCCCGAACGCCTCGACCTGGACAGCCTGGCTCAGCGCTACAGCCTGGAGCTGCCCGATGGGCCGCTGCAGGTGGTCAGCCTGCCCGGCGTGTTCAGCCATGGTCGCCTGGACCGGGGCACCGCCCTGCTGCTGCCGCACCTCGACGACCTGCCCGTCGGCCCGGTGCTGGATTTCGGCTGCGGAGCCGGCGTCATCGGCGCCAGCCTCAAGCGCCGCTACCCGGCCAGCGAACTGCTGCTGCTGGACGTGGACGCCTTCGCCGTCGCCAGCAGCCGCCTGACCCTTTCCGCCAACGGCCTCGCTGCCGAGGTGATCGCCGGCGACGGCATCCACGCCGCGCCCAAAGGGCTGGCGGCCATCGTCAGCAACCCGCCCTTCCACCAGGGCGTGCACACCGACTACCAGGCCAGCGAAACCCTGCTGCGGGCTGCTGGCCAGCACCTGCGCCCCGGCGGCGAGCTGCGCCTGGTGGCCAACAGCTTCCTGCGCTATCCGCCCCTCATCGAACAGGCACTCGGCAATTGCCGGACCCTGGCGGAGGGCGACGGTTTCCGCGTCTACCGTGCCCGCCGCTGAGCGGCGGGCGTTCCTGCATCTACCCACGACGAGCGGCCCCGGCCGCCGCGCCCATCCGGCATGAGACCGGACCCCTGGAGTTCTACCTTGACCGACCACACTGCCAACCCGCCGGCCGCCCACGGCCTGCACCGGGCGCTGAAGCCCCGACACCTGAACATGATCGCCATCGGCGGCTCCATCGGCACCGGCCTGTTCGTCGCCTCCGGCGCCACCGTCGCCACGGCTGGCCCCGGCGGCGCCCTGCTGGCCTACGCACTGATCGGCCTGATGGTCTACTTCCTCATGACCAGCCTGGGAGAAATGGCTGCACACATGCCGGTTTCCGGCTCGTTCAGCACCTATGGCAGCCGGTTCGTCGACGATGGCTTCGGTTTCGCCCTGGGTTGGAACTACTGGTACAACTGGGCGGTGACCATCGCCGCCGAACTGGTGGCGGCCCAATTGATCATGAACTTCTGGTTCCCGGACGTGCCCGGCATCTACTGGAGCGGGCTGTTCCTGGCGCTGATGTTCGCGCTGAACGTGGTCTCGGTTAAGGGCTTCGGCGAGAGCGAGTTCTGGTTCGCGCTGATCAAGGTGGTGACGGTGGTGATCTTCATCGGCGTCGGCCTGGCCACCATCTTCGGCCTGATGAGCGGCATGCAATCCCCGGGCTTCAGCAACTTCACCCAAGGCGAGGCGCCCTTCGTCGGCGGCCTGCAGGCCATGGTCGGCGTGGCGATGATCGCCGGCTTCTCGTTCCAGGGCACCGAGCTGATCGGCATCGCCGCCGGCGAGTCGGAGAACCCGCGCAAGAACATCCCCATCGCCATCCGCCAGGTGTTCTGGCGAATCCTGATGTTCTACATCCTGGCGATCTTCGTGATCGGCATGCTGATCCCCTACACCGAGCCCAGCCTGCTGCAGAACGAGGCCAGCGACATCAGCGTGTCGCCCTTCACCCTGCTGTTCGAGCGCGCCGGCTTCGCCGCCGCCGCCAGCGTGATGAACGCGGTGATCCTCACGGCCATCCTCTCGGCGGGCAACTCGGGCATGTACGCCTCCACGCGGATGCTCTACACCCTGGCCCTCCAGGGCAAGGCGCCGAAGCTGTTCGCCCGCCTCTCCGACAACGGCGTGCCGCGCAACGCGCTGTACGCCACCACCCTGGTGGGCGCGCTGTGCTTCTTCACCTCCATCGTCGGCGACAGCACCCTCTACACCTGGCTGCTGAACACCTCCGGCATGTGCGGTTTCATCGCCTGGCTGGGCATCGCCATCTCCCACTACCGCTTCCGCAAGGGCTACCTGCTGCAGGGCGGCCGCCTGGAAGACCTGCCCTACCGCGCCAAGCTGTTCCCCTTCGGCCCGCTGTTCGCCTTCGCCCTGTGCCTGGCGATAACACTCGGGCAGAACTACGAGGCACTGGTGGGCGAGCAGATCAACTGGGTGGGCCTGGCAGCCACCTACATCAGCCTGCCGCTGTTCCTGGTGATCTGGCTGGGTTACCGCCTGCGCAAGGGCAGCCGCTTCGTGCGCTACGCCGAGATGGACGTGCGCGCCACCCTCGACTGACACAGCGGCGGGCTTGCCCGGCGAGCCCGCCTTGTGCAAAATGCGCCCCGTCCTAGGGGAGTAGTCTCCCGCGAGCGCCCTGCTCGCCCGGTCCGCGTCAACACACTTGGTCCACAGACCATGGCGCGGACGACCCCGAGCCTGCACAGACAGGCCAGCGGTTTGACAAGACCTATGACACACACAAGCTGACCCGGGGCGGGCAGGTTGCGTGTGTCATGGTGATTAGTCGACCCGCCCCCCGTAGGAACCCTGATGCTGGAATCCCTGTTCGTCCCCACCCTGATCGTTGCCCTGGCCGAGATCGGCGACAAGACGCAATTGCTCGCCCTGCTCCTGGCCGCGCGCTTCCGCAAACCCTGGCCGATCATCTGGGGCATCATCGCCGCCACCCTGGCCAACCACTTCGCGGCCGGTGCGGTGGGTAGCTGGGTCGCCGGCTTCTTCTCCCCCGCCACCCTGAGCTGGGTCCTCGCCGTCTCCTTCGCCGCCGTGGCCCTGTGGACCCTGGTGCCGGACAAGCTGGACGACGACGAAGCCTCCGGCCTGAAGAAATACGGTCCCTTCCTCACCACGCTGATCGCCTTCTTCCTCGCCGAGATGGGCGACAAGACCCAGGTCGCCACTGTGATGCTGGCCGCGCAGTACCCGCACTTCGTGCTGGTCGTCGTCGGTACCACCCTGGGCATGCTGATCGCCAACGTCCCCGTGGTGCTGGCAGGCAACTTCGCCGCTGATCGCCTGCCCCTGGCCCTGATTCGCCGTCTCGCGGCCGCGGCTTTCGGCATCCTCGCCGTCTACGCCGCGTGGCAGGCCTGGATGCTGAGCACCGCGAGCTGATTCGCCACTTGGCTGACGCCGGAACTCCGGCGTTTCGGCCAATGGCAGGCGGTTGGCAACTGGTAGATTTCCGCCGATCTGCAGAAGCGGCGAAGGAGACAGCGGATGTCGATCGAAGACCTGAAACGTGTAGTCCGCCAGCACATCGACCTCACCTGGAACAAGGGTCGCCTGGCACTGGCCGAGCAGTTGCAGAGCAAGGATTTCCTCTACAAGAGCTCCTTCCTCGGGCAGACGCTGGACAGCGCCGGCTACGCCGGGATGGTGCAGGAAATCCGTGAGGCCATGCCCGATCTGGAAGTGGTGGTGGAGGAATGCATCGCCGAAGGTCACAAGGTGTTCACCTGGAGCACCCTGATCGGCAGCATCCAGAAGCCCGCCCTGGGCTACCCGCCCAGCGACCGGGTGCTGAGCATCTCGGCCATGGCCTTCTGGACCTTCAACAGCCGCGGTGAGGTGCAGGAGCTGTGCACCATGTTCGACATGGAAAGCTTCCGTGCCCAACTGGGATTGGCCAACCGCGCCTTTGCGGAAAAGACGCTGCCCTGAGGCAAGGAAAACCGCCGACTCGGCGAGCCGGCGGTACCAATGGAGCGATCAGTTGCCCTTGGCTTGCTTGTAGAAGGGCATCACCTTCGGAATCGCCGCCTGCAGCGAGGCAATCCGCGAGCCGGACGAGGGGTGAGTGCTCATGAACTCCGGCGGAGCCCCTTCGCTGGCCTTGCTCATCTTCTGCCACAGGCTGATGGCCGCGTTGGGGTTGTAGCCGGCGCGGGCGGACAGTTCGAGCCCGATCAGATCGGCCTCGTTCTCGTTGGCGCGGCTGTTGGGCAGCGTCATCAGGTATTCCACGCCGGTGTTGGCCATCTGCAGGCTGTCGTTGCCTGCCCCCAGCAGCGAACCCAACTGGGTCGCCATCTGCACGCCATAGGCCTTGGACATGGCTTCACGGCCGTGCTCGCGCAGGGCGTGGGCGATCTCGTGGCCCATCACCGCCGCCAGCTCATCGTCGGTGAGCTTGAGCTGATCGATCAGGCCGCTGTAGACGATGATCTTGCCGCCCGGACCGCAGTTGGCGTTCAGCTCGTCGCTGTCGATCACGTTGGCATCCCAGGCCCATTGGGCGGCATCGGGACGGAACACGGACACCTGCGCGATCAGCCGCTTGGCAATGGCCGAGACGCGCTTGGCGTTGGCGCTGCTCTTGTCCAGCACACCGGCCTGGGACGCCTTGTTCAGGGTTTCCTGGTAGGACTGGGCGTACATCTGGTTCACCTGCTGCTCAGACAGCATGCTGAACATGTACTGCTTGCGCTCGACACCGACGGCGCCGCCGCTGGTGGTATTCACGGCCTGGCATCCTGCCAGAAGGACGGACAGCGCAAGACTGCCGAGGATAAGGGGCTTGGCCACGTGTCATTCTCCTGCTTGAACTGCGCGGTACTGTAAGGACCGGACCGATGCCAGGCAACCATGAAGCGGACTGGTGGCCAGGTGACTATCTTTTGTTGTGACAACGGGCTCATGCTCCCGCCCGGTCCGGCCGATAAACCCAGCGCTGGCTGAATAAAGACGCGAACGGAGTTCCCATGAAATTCAGATCGATCCAGTTTTCGGTAGCCACCCTGGCCGGTGCCAGCGTGCTCGCCGTGGTAGTCGCCCTGGTGCTCTACGCCCTCTTCGCCGGCGCCCGGACCCAGGAGCTGGTGCAGTCCCGGACCGAAACGCTGCTGGAGCAGGCCATCGCCGACCGCCTGCAGTCCCTGGCCGCCGCCCAGGTCTCGGACATCCAGCGCGAGCTGGCAGCGCCCATGAGCATCGCCACCACCGTCGCCCAGACCAACGCCCTGCTGGGGCAGACTGCCGAGGACGGCAGCCCGGCCCTCGAAGCCTCCCGCAAGGAGGTGCTCAACCTGCTGCGCCACCTGCTGTCGAGCACCCCCTGGCTGATCGACCTCTACATCGGCTGGCAACCCAACGCCTTCGGCAACGACGCCGACAGCATCGGCCTTCCCGGCCATGACGAGGCCGGGCGTTTCATGCCCTGGTTCTACCGCGACGGCAACGCGCTGAAGGTCGAACCGCTGGGCGCCACCCTGGAAAGCGACAAGCTCCTCCCCACCGGCGTGCGCGAGGGCGAGTACTACCTGTGCCCGCGCGAAACCCTCAAGCCCTGCGTGGTGGACCCGGCCCCCTACGAGTTCGCCGGCAAGATGGTGATGCTCTCCAGCTTCAACGCCCCAATCCTGGTCAACGGCCAGTTCAAGGGCTCAGTGGGTGCGGACCTGTCCCTGGACTTCATCCAGCAACTGCTGGTCGAGGCCAACAAGAAGCTCTACAACGGCGCCGGCGAGCTGGCCCTGCTGGCCAACAACAAGCGCCTGGTGGCCTATACCGCCAATGCCGCCAAGCTGGGCGAGCCGGCGGACCAGGTGCTGGGCAGCGTGATCGCCGACAACCTGCGCAACCTCAGCGGTGACCAGCCGGCCTACGAGATCGACCGCGAGAACGGCCGCATCTTCCTGCTGGTGCCGTTCAAGGTCGCCGGCACCGAGTCGCGCTGGATGCTCAGCCTCAACCTGCCGCTGGAAACGGTGATGGCCGACCTGCACAAGCTCGAAGGCGACCTCACCGCCCAGCGCGACAGCGACATCCTCGGCATGAGCCTGGTGGGCCTGCTGATCGCTGCAATCGGTCTGGTGATCATCTGGTTCGTCGGCTATGGCATCGCCAGCCCGCTGCGGCAGATGGTGGCCATGCTCGACGACATCGCCAAGGGCGAGGGCGACCTCACCCGCCGCCTGCATTCCGACCGCGCCGACGAACTGGGCGCCATCGCCAACGGCTTCAACACCTTCCTCGCCAAGCTGCAGGCGATGATCAGCCAGGTGGTGACCTCGGTGCAGAAGGTCAGCGACTCCTCCGAGCACACCGCCGACATCGCCATCCGCACCAACCAGGGTGTGCAGAAGCAACTGGCCGAGATCGAGCTGGTGGCCACCGCCGTCCACGAGATGACCGCCACCGCCCAGGACGTGGCGCGCAACGCCACCCTGGCAGCCGAGGCAGCCAACAACGCCGACCAGGCTGCCAACGACGGCAAGCGCATCGTCCAGAGCACCACGGGAGCCATCAGCGCCCTGGCTGAGGAAATCGCCCGCGCCGTGGGCGTGGTGCAGAACCTGGCCAAGGACAGCGAGAACATCAACGCCATCCTGGTGGCCATCCGCGGCATCGCCGAGCAGACCAACCTGCTGGCCCTCAACGCCGCCATCGAGGCCGCCCGGGCCGGCGAGCAGGGCCGCGGCTTCGCCGTGGTGGCCGACGAGGTGCGCAACCTGGCGCAGAAGACCCAGCAGGCCACCGAGGAAATCCAGACCATGATCCAGCAGCTCCAGCAGGGCACGCGCGACGTGGTGCGGGTCATGCAGGACAGCCAGACCAAGACCGACACCAGCGTGCAGTCCGCCAGCGAGGCAGCCCAGGCGCTGGAGTCCATCACCCAGGCGGTATCGGTGATCAACGACATGAACACCCAGATCGCCAGCGCCGCCGAGGAGCAGAGCGCCGTGGCAGAGGACATCAACCGCAACGTCACCAACATCGGCCAGGTGGCCAACGAGGTGGCCGGCGGTGCCGACGAAGCCTCCGCCGCCAGCGCCGAGCTGACCAAGCTGGCCGAGCAGCAACGCCGGCTGATCAACCAGTTCAAGGTCTGATCGTCCACTCCCCGGCCCACAGGGCCGGGGAGGCTTTCGGAAGATGAACGGCCCGGCACTTCGTCGGAAACGCCCCGCCCTCGCCCCGCCCCTCCGTTAGACTCGCCGCCGTTTTCGTGGCCCGCCCCGGGCCCGCTGGTCGTAGTCGCAGGCTGTGCCTGCCGCGGAGTTGATGATGTCCCTGCAGGCACTCTGGTCCCTCTACCAGGCCCACCCGCACCAGGCGGTCAACGGCCTGGCCCTGTTCTTCGCCGTCATCGGCAGTTGGCTGCTCATGGCCACCCGGCTGCGCGAGCAACGCGCCTCGGCCCGCCTGGTGGTGGAGAGCGATCTGGAAGAACTGGAGCAGGACGCCCCGGTCGACGAACGCAGCCAGAAGATCAACCGCTTCTTCTACGCCTTCGGCAGCTTCACCCTGGCCGTGGCCCTCGGCGTCTCCTGGGCCAGCACCCAGCTCTGACCGCGCAGCGCGCTGCAGAACGAAAAACGGCGACCCAAGGGTCGCCGTTTTACTGTGGCCTGCTCGCCCTCAGAGCGGCAGACCCGCCTGGGTGCGGTACTGGTTGCGCACCGGGTTGGCGTACTGCAGCACCAGCCAAGGGCGATGCGCCTCGGGGCAGGCGTCCAGGCGGCGCTGCCACTCGGCCCGCGCACGGGCGATCTCCTCGGCCCCGAACAGGCTGTCCAGCACCGGTACGCCCAGCGCCTCGTCACGCCCCTCCCACATCGCGTAGGCGAGGTAGTGCACCGGGAACAGCCGGTAGCCGGTGAGAATGCGCCGGTCCATCTCTGCCGCCAGTTGCTTGGCATCCACCGCCTGGTCGACGATCTCGCCACCGAAGGCCACGTGCACCCGGCCCTTGTAGCCGGTGATGCCGAGGGCGATGCTCGCGTCATCCTCGCCCGGCGCCTTCTCGTAGCCGCCGGTGGTCGCGCGGATGTACAGCTCGCGGGCCTTGGCCTGGTCGCAGGGGTCGTATTCGTAGCTGATGGACACCGGAACGATGTGCAGGTCGCGGACCACGTCGGCGAACGGCTCGTCCTTGCGGCTCATGTGGAACATCTTGAGGATCGCCGAATCGGTGCGGTCATCCCCGTCCTTGGCGCGGCCCTCCGCCTGGGCGATCCAGATCGACTGGCCGTCCTCGCGGATCGAATGGTTGATGTAGGCGGACAGCAACTGGTAGGCCGCCAGCTTCTCGCGGCGCCCGGCCAGGTTGCGGTGCACGATGAAGCTCTTGTTCAGGCGCATCAGGTCGCTGACGAAGGGCTTCTGCAGCAGGTTGTCGCCGATGGCGATGCGCGGTGTGGGGATGCCGGCGTGGTAGACCGCATAGTTGACGAAGGCCGGGTCCATCACGATGTCGCGGTGGTTGGCGACGAACAGGTAGGCCCCGCCGGCCTTGAGCCGGTCCACCCCGGAGTAGGTGACGCCGTCGGTGGCACGCTCGATGGTGGTGTCCACGTAGGGCTCGATCTTGTCCTGCAGCGCATGCACGGACTCGATGCCCTGGAATTCACGGCGCAGGCGATGGGCTATAACAGGCCTCAGCAGCCAGCCCAGCGGACCCGCCAGCCGGGGGAAGCGGTAGCGGGTGAGCGTCCCGATGAAGGCCGGGTCGGCGAACAGGCGTGCCAGAACCGCGGGCACCTCGGCGTCGTCATAGGGTCGGATGGCTTCGAATTCGCCCATCGTGTTCTCTTGTTCTGCTGCGGCTGTGGATAAGGATGTCGCCCCGCGATCCGGGGCCAGAAGTAGACCGGCGATTATACCTTCAAGTCACAGGGGAGTATGGCGACATGCTGGAGACACAAGCGTACGACTGCCCGTATTGCGGCGAAGCGGTGGACACCCTGCTCGACCTGTCCGGCGGCGACCAGCAGTACATCGAGGACTGCCCGGTGTGCTGCCGGCCCATTGTCTTCGAGCTGCGCACCGACGGGCTTGACTGGAATCTGGACGTGCGCCGGGAGGACGAGTGATGCAGCGCATCTACGAACCCCGCGACCTGATGGAGGCCCAACTGCTGCTGGGCATGCTCGCCAGCGAAGGCATCACTGCCCACCTGGCCGGAGCCCACCTGCTGGGCGGCGTTGGCGAGCTGCCCGGTGTCGGACTGCTGGGGCTGATGGTGGACGAGGCGGACGCCGAACAGGCACGCCGCCTGATCGCCACGTACAATGCCGCCTCGCCCGTGCCCGGAGACGAGCCGCAAGGCTGCCCCGGCACCCTGTTGTGCTGAACCGAGAAGCCCATGTCCGGACGTTTCGCCCTGTTCCGCTGGTCCCCCGACTTCGCCGCCCTGCCCGGCTTCCCCGCCGACCAGCGCCCGCACTGGAACCTCGCGCCGAACATGCAGGTGCTGATGCTGCGCCAGCAGGACGGTAGCCAGCGGCTGGACCTGGCGCGCTGGGGCCTGACCCCGGCCTGGCTGACCGACCTGTCGCGCACCCCCGCCCACGCCAGGGCCGAGACGGTGGCCGAGCAGCCGATGTTCCGCGACGCCCTGCGCCGCCGCCGCTGCCTGGTACCGGCCAACGGCTTCTATGAATGGCGCGGGGTGCGCAAGCGGCCCTACTGGGTCAGCGGCGAGACCTCCCTGTTGCATTTCGCCGCACTCTGGGAGCCCTTCCCGGTCGGCGACACCGAGTACCTCAGCCTGGCCCTGATCACCCGCCCGGCCGCCGACCTGCGCCGCCCCCTGGTGCTGGATGCCGACGGCCAGCGCGCCTGGCTGGACGCCGATGCACCGCAGGAAACGATCCACGCCCTGCTCGACGGCACCGCCCCGCCCCTGCGCGAGCGCGCCCTGGCTACCCTGGTCAACGACCCGAAGCTGGACGGCCCCGAGTGCCTGACCCCGGCTTAGCGCGAATCGCAGGCACAAAAAACCCGGCTCAAGGCCGGGTTTTTCGTAGGCGACAGGCTTACTGCAGCAGCAGTTGGCCGATGGTCGGGTCCTTGAAGGCGCGGGTCAGCGCATCGCTCAGGACATTGCTCACCAGCTTGGTGTTGGTCTCCTGATTCGGCGCGGTGCCGAAGCGCTGGTTCAGCGAAGCACCGTAGCGGCCGCTGTAGCGACGGGTGGCGTTCTGCACGTCGACGCGGAAGGTGGCGCTGATGTCCGCCTCGGTCACGTACAGGCCTTCCTTCGGCGACTGGTACTTCAGCTCGGCCAGGGTCAGGGTCAGCTGGGGGGCATTGTAGGCGTTGGGCGACGGGGTGAAGCCCAGCAGACGCACGGCGGCCTCGGCCTCGGCCTGCAGGCGCGGCAGGATGTCCTGGCCCTGCACCGTCACGTTGCTGGTGTCGGCGTACAGGCCGCCACGGGTGCCCAGCACCGGCGAGGGGCGACCATCGGCGACCCGCACCACCACCGGCTGGCCCTGGCCGACCGGAGTCAGCGGGCCGGTGAGCTTGGGTTGCGGGCTGAGTTGTTGCGGGCTGAGGGCACAGCCGACCAGGGTCAGGCTGAGGGCGGCCAGCAGGCCGAGCAACGCGCGGTTCAGCATGCTTGATTCTCCAGGTTCGGAAACGAAAGGCCGGCAGTATAAGCGAGCCGGCGGGCCCGCCGACAGAGCACACGCCGATGGCGTTCTGACAGCGCCCGGGACCGTGCGGTTCCTGTCATGACCCTGTCACGCCCCAGTGGGATAACTGTGCCGAACCCAAGGAGAGCCCGACGATGATGTCCCTCTGGTCCCTGCTGGCACCCCGCGCCAAACCCCGCCACTTCGCCCTGCTGGACGAAGCCGGTATCTGCCGTGGCCTGCACCTGGCCACCCAGGCCCCGGCGTGCGGTCATTGGGTCGAAGTGAACGAGCCCTCTCCGTCCTGGATCGGCCAGCCCCTGCCGGCCCGCGCACGCCTGCCGCAGACCGATCGGAACGCCCGCAGGCCCCGCGCGTTGGCGGCCTGACCGATGGATGAATAAAAGTCACGGGAAACGCTCAACACGCCCGTTTTCTCCGCTACAATCGCCCCCCGATTATAAGGTCGACTCCTGATCGGGCCCCGCAACACCCGCCGCGCCTCGCGCCGGCACTTCACACAGCCCCACAGAGAGCCGCCCACTATTCGCGCTGCCAACTGCTGGCCTGCTGCTGTTTCCGCCCGATATGCAAACGCTTTTGCATGGACGTAGCGTGTCATCGCGCGATGGAAGCGGCCTGCCTCCAGGCAGGCGATTCTTTTGAGGTTCACGTCTCCAAAAGAGCGTGAGATGACGGTTTTTCACTACTTCACGAGAGAGTGGCGAGCAATGGCGCAAAACGAGAACGAAGCAGTGGACGTGTTGCTGGTCGGGGCCGGCATCATGAGCGCCACCCTGGCGGCACTGCTGAAGGAACTCGATCCGGGCATCAAGCTGGAAATCGCGGAGCTTCGCGAATCCGGTGCCGTCGAGAGCTCCAACCCGTGGAACAACGCCGGTACCGGCCATGCCGGACTGTGCGAACTGAACTACACCCCCCAGGCCGCCGACGGCTCCATCGACATCAAGAAAGCGGTGCTCATCAACACCCAGTTCGAAGTGTCCAAGCAGTTCTGGGCGTACATGAGCGGGAAGCCGGCCTTCGGCAGCGCCCGTGACTTCATCAACCCGGTTCCGCACCTGTCCTTCGTGCGCGGCAAGGACATCCCGTTCCTGCGCAAGCGCTTCGAGGTGATCAGCCAGCACCACGCCTTCTCGCACATGGAGTATTCCGAAGACCGCGAGACCCTGGCCAAGTGGATGCCGCTGATGATGCAGGCCCGCCCGGCCGACGAAGCCGTGGCCGCGACCCGTGCCGAAAACGGCACCGACGTGAACTTCGGCGCCCTGACCAACAAGCTGCTGGCCTACCTGACCACCCTCCCGGGCACCGCGGTCAGCTACTTCCAGAAGGTCACCGGCCTGAAGCGCACCGACAGCGGCTGGTCGGTCAGCATCCGCAACACCCGGAACGGCAGCACCCGTGAGGTGTCCGCACGCTTCGTCTTCCTCGGAGCCGGCGGCGGCGCCCTGCCGCTGCTGCAGATGTCCGGCATTCCGGAAGGCAAGGGTTTCGGCGGTTTCCCGGTCAGCGGCCAGTGGCTGCGCTGCGACAACCCCGAGGTGGTCAAGCGCCACCAGGCCAAGGTCTACAGCCAGGCCGAAGTGGGCGCCCCGCCGATGTCCGTGCCACACCTGGATACCCGCGTGGTGGACGGCAAGAAGTCCCTGCTGTTCGGGCCCTACGCCGGCTTCACCACCAAGTTCCTCAAGCACGGTTCCTTCCTCGACCTGCCGCTCTCGGTACGTCCCGGCAACCTCGGCCCGATGCTGGCCGTGGCCCGCGACAACATGGACCTGACCCGCTACCTGATCAAGGAAGTGATGCAGTCCCAGGAGCAGCGCCTGGACGCCCTGCGCAAGTTCTACCCGGACCTGGACCCGGCGGACTGGCGCCTGGAGATCGCCGGCCAGCGCGTGCAGATCATCAAGAAGGACGCCAAGAAAGGCGGCATCCTGCAGTTCGGCACCGAGCTGGTCTCGGCCGAGGACGGCAGCATCGCCGCCCTGCTGGGCGCCTCCCCGGGTGCTTCGGTCACCGTGTCGATCATGCTCAACCTGATCGAGCGCTGCTTCGGTGAACAGGCCCGCTCTGCCGAGTGGAGCAGCAAGCTGAAGGAGATCTTCCCGGCCCGTGAAAAGGCGCTGCAGGACGACGCCGAACTGTACCGGCAGATCAGCCGCCAGTCCGACGCCCGCCTCGGCCTGATCGACGCCCAGGCACCGGAAGCCACCGCTTCGGCCGGCTGAGCCGGGTGCCAATGAAAAAACCGCCCTTTATGGGCGGTTTCTTCATGGCCATGCCGACTCTCCGTTACGACCGCCGCTTACCAGGCCAACGGGCGCTCCTCACTCTTCCAGAACAGCCACCGCCGCCGCTCCCGGTGATTGCCGGTGCCGATCTGCCACGCCGGGCGTCCGGCTTCCAGGTCGATGATCGACACCACCCCGGCGTAGCTGGCCGCCACCAGGGTGCGGCCGTCGGCGGACAGGTCCATGGCGCTCAGGGTCGAGCCCAGGTAGTGCTGCCACACCGCATTGCCTGCCGCATCCACGCAGCGCAGGTAGCCACAGGCATCGCCGAGGACGAAGCGGTCGCCCATGGACACCCCGGCATACACCCGCGCGCCCGGTTCGATCAGGGTCACGCCCTCGACGTCCTCGTAGTAGTCGGAATCCAGGCCCGCCGCGCGCGCCAGGTCCACGGCAATGGTGCCGCCGTTGTAGAAGTGGCAGGCATTGAAGGCCACGCTGCGGCCATCGCCGCTGAACAGCGCGAAGTGCGGGTACTCACCATGGGGGCCGATCTGGGCCACGGGGTTCAGCTCGCCGTCGAACAACTGGTGCCGCCCGTCCTGCGCGCCGAAGGCGATCCAGCGGCCATCCGCCGATACCGCGCCGTGCTCCATGGACAGGCCGGTGCCCTGGGGCTCGTCCGGCTCGGCGGACTCCAGCAGCATCGCGTTGTCCGGGTACAAGCGCCGAGCGCCGTCGGCCGCCAGCACGAAGATGCCGTCGGCACTCACCAGCAACACACGCTTGCCATCCGGGAACGGTTGCAGGCGCGTCGGCCGGGGATAGCCCTCGATGGGTTGCAGCGCCACGCCCTCCGGGGCGTCCTCGGTGCCACGGGGCCAGGCGCAGCGCAGCACCTCGGGGCCTTCCCAGCCCTCACGCACCACCACGCCGGCGGCATCGGCGGTGGCGTGGAAACGGCGGTTCGGGCAGGCACCGAAGAACTCCAGCCCCGGCAGTTCCTCCACCCGGTCGGCGTGGATGCGCACCACCCGGCCGGCTTCCCAGGTGGCGCCGATGCGGGCGAGCACCGAACCGTCGTCCAGCAACGCCAGTTGGGCGATGCATTGCCCTTCTTCGTTGACGTGCTCGAACAGCGGCTCGTGGGCCGGCGGCCAGGCAGCGCGCAGTGCCTCCACCTGCCCACTGCGGTTGGCGTCGCGCAGCGCTTCCAGCAACTGCGGCACCAGCACCTCGCGCCCCTCGGCGCTGGGCTCCTTGCCGGCGTTGTCCCAGCCGTCGCGCAGGCCGCGCTCAACATAGGCGTTGATCGCCTGGGCGTAGGCGAGGGTCTGTTGCTGCCACTGGCGCTGGGCGTCGTCCCTGGTCATGGTTCACTCCGTTCGGTTCGGGGGTTCGTGTGCTGGGTCACGGTTTTTCCGGGGCCCATATAGGCAGAAACCCGCACGAGGGCGGGTTTCCGGTGGACAGGTCGTGGCGCGTCAGCCACGGGCCGCCTGGACGGCTTCGATGTAGGGCTCGGCCTGGCGCTGATCGCGGATCAGCGCGATGAAGTCCTGGCCCTGAGCGTCGCGGGCGTCGAAGTCCAGGCCCGCTTCGCGGAAGAAACCGAGGAAACGCTCGAAGTCGTCGATACGCAGGCCACGGTAGGCCTTGACCAGCTTGTGCAGGGAGGGCGGGGTGCCATCGGCAGGCTCGAAGTCGAGGAACAGCTTGATCGCGTCGTCGCTCATCTCTTCGCCAATCACCTGCTTCTTGTCTTTGCGCATCGTTCGCTCTCTCTGGCCGCACGTTGGAGGCCGGCAGTGTACCCCCGGGCCGGGCCGGGGCTCAACGCACCCGCACCGGCCCCAGGTGCAGGTCGGCCCACACGTGGCCGTTGGGGTAGCTGAGGAACTGGCAGTAGATCGACCCGCCGTTGCGCAGCAGGTCGAGCACCGGGCGGTACCGGGACAGCGGGTAGTTCAGCGTGAGGGTGCGCGACGTGGCGTCGTAGGCGGCCTTCTTCAGGCTCTTGCCGTCCGCCTCGAAGTGGATCAGCACCGTGCTCAGGTCACCGGCCTTGGCCGCCTTGCTCACCGGTTTGGCGCGCAGCTTGACCAGGGTCGGCGTGGTGATCGGGATCGGCTGCTGGCTGGACTGGCGCTGGTTGCCGAGGGTGACGCTGAAGTCCACCACCTGCAGCAGCACCTGCTGCTCCGGCTGTTCGCTGCGCAGCCCGGCATCGTCGGGCGGCAGGAAGCCGGCGTGGGGCAGAGCGGCGGGAGCGGTCGGAGCCGGTGCGGCGGCCAGCGGCAGGCTGGTCAGCAGCAGCAGGGCACAGGCAAAGCGGGTACGGCGAGACATCGGCAACTCCCGGCTGGGTCGAGCGGGGCACTCTAGGGGCTGTCGCTTCCCTGACGCAAGCCGCCAGGTCAACACCGCTCAGTGGTGACCGCCCTATAATCCGGCCTTCAGCCGAGGAGCCACCATGACGCCCAACGTGCCGCTGTTCGCCGCCCTGCGCCAGACCCTGCGTGCGGGTTACTCGTGGCAGAGCCTGCGCAACGACCTCACTGCCGGGGTCACCGTCGGCATCATCGCCATCCCCCTGGCCATGGCCCTGGCCATCGCCGTCGGCGTGGCGCCGCAGCACGGGCTCTACACCGTGCTGGTGGCGGCGCCGCTGATCGCCCTCAGCGGCGGCTCGCGCTTCAACATCTCCGGCCCCACGGCCGCCTTCGTGGTGATCCTGCTGCCGATCACCCAGCAGTACGGTCTCGGTGGCCTGCTGCTGTGCACGCTGATGGCCGGGCTGATCCTCCTGGCCATGGGCCTGGGCCGGCTCGGTCGGCTGATCCAGTTCATCCCTTACCCGGTGATCCTCGGCTTCACCGCCGGCATCGGCATCGTCATCGCCACCCTGCAGGTGAAGGACCTGTTCGGCCTGAGCCTGCCGCACACGCCGCAGCACTACCTGGAGCAGGTGGAGCTGCTGGCCCTGGCACTGCCCGGTGCGCACCTGGGCGACACCCTGGTGGCGATGGTGTGCCTGGCGGTGCTGCTGGTCTGGCCGCGCGTCGTGCCCAAAGTGCCGGGGCACCTGGTGGCCCTGGCGGTGGGCGCCCTGCTGGGCCTGCTGCTGGACACCCTCGGCCTGCAGGTGGCAACCCTGGGCGAGCGTTTCAGCTACACCCTGGACGGCGTGAGCCACCCCGGCATCCCGCCCTTCCTGCCGGACTTCGCCTGGCCGTGGAATCTGCCCGGTGCCGATGGCCAGCCGCTGCGGCTGTCCTTCGAACTGATCCGCCAGTTGCTCGCGCCGGCCTTCGCCATCGCCATGCTCGGCGCCATCGAATCCCTGCTCTGCGCTGTGGTGGCCGACGGCATGGCCGGTACCCGGCACGACCCCAATGCCGAGCTGGTTGGCCAGGGCCTGGGCAACCTGGTGGCGCCGCTGTTCGGCGGCATCACCGCCACCGCCGCCATCGCCCGCACGGCGGCCAACGTCCGGGCCGGAGCCTTCTCGCCGCTGGCGGCGATCATCCATGCCGGGGTGGTGCTGACCGCCATGCTGCTGCTCGCCCCGCTGTTCAGCTACCTGCCGATGGCCGCCCTTGCCGCGCTGCTGGTGATGGTGGCGTGGAACATGAGCGAGGCGCGCCATGTGCTGCACACCCTGCGCATCGCCCCGCGCAACGACGTGGTGGTGCTGCTGGTGTGCCTGGTGCTGACGGTGCTGTTCGACATGGTGCTGGCGGTGGGTGTCGGCCTGCTGCTGGCGGCGGGCCTGTTCATCAAGCGCATGAGCGAGCTGACCGACACCCAGCCCATGCCCGGCCATGCCCAGCGCGCGCTGGGGGAACTGCCGGCCAGCGTGGTGCCCT